>JBCBZF010000005.1:0-28598 GCA_039815525.1 Bacteroidota bacterium
ACAAAAAAATCAGAAGGCCCGGTAAAAGAAAAAACACCACAACCACATAGCCAACACCATAAAGACGATTACGGAGAGTAAGTTCGCCTAACTTCTTGGCCAATCTGACTGGATAATTACGGATCGCTGGTACAGGGAATAGCAACAGAACCCCAATCAAGTTAAAAAGTAGATGGATGAAAGCGGCACTGAGGCCGCTGCTCGTCTTGGCGCCCAGAAATAAAGCTGCGAGTAATGCGGTAAGTGTCGTACCTACATTGGCCCCCATCACAAAGGGAAAAGCATGTCCGAGACTCACCTTTCTACTGGCCACCAGAGGAACCACCAGAGAAGTGGTAGCCGAACTGGATTGAATACCCGCTGTGATAATCGTTCCGGTGAGCAAGCTGCGGATGGGCCGACCAAAAATCAAACGGTTGAGTCGCCTGCGGACCCGACCGATCACCACATTGCGCAACTGCTGGGTCAAAAGCTGCAGCATAAGGAATAAGAAAGCAATCGCCAGGGGCAACAATAAATAAGGATTGCCCTCTGGTAGGGCTTCATTTGCCGTTAAGCGAAAAAGGCCATCGATGATGGGACGGGAAATAAAGTTGAGGCTATCAAATAACTCAAATCCATTGGCGGCCTGTGCCGGGAGAAAGGAGGCAATCCCTGAGGCGGTGGAAGAAAGCGCCCTGGTCATCAATTCGATTGGAAACAGGACCAGCACCGTAATGATATTGAAAAAATTGTGTACCGAAGCCGCAGCAATGGCACGTCGATATTCATCTTTGTAGCCAATGAATCCCAACGAAACCAGCGTACTGGTTACTGAGGTTCCGACATTTGCTCCCATGATCATGGGAGTGGCTGAAACCGGATCGAGACTCCCGGTTACCACCAAACTCACAATCATCGTGGTCGTGGTAGACGAACTTTGAATCAAGGCAGTCACCAACATCCCCAGGAAGAGCGCGATGAATGGATTGTTGACAATCTCAGTGATTTGGCCCCGCAAATAGTCTGCACCAAAAAGGGCCAGACTGGCCTGCATCACATCTAAGGCCAGCAGGAAACCAATCACAATCAGCAGGATACGGACACTTTGCCACAAAAGCCTGCTGGTCCTTGTCGTAACAGCACCATTGGTTTGTGTATTTGGTTCAGTATCCAGGGACACTTTTGCGGGATCAGACTGTGAGCTTGCTTGCGAAAACGGACAAAAGTAGAATATGAAGATTGAGAGAGAATTACAGAAATGTTAACAAATGATTACCAAATCATTGCAGCTTTTCGCATTGACTTTCTGTACGAAAAAGGTAATGATTTGAGACTGGAAAAAGAAGGTAGAATGCCTAAAAACTTTGAATCCAGGCCAGAAAATTGGAGGCGGCTGCAGGCTTGAGTAACACCAAAATCACCACCCCAGCCAGTGCCCCCCAGAGGTGCGCATCGTGATTGATCCGGCCAATGCCTTTCCAGCCAGCATAAAAGGATCCGCCAAGAAACAAGAGGCCAAACAGCCAGCTTGGCATGGACACCAGTAGCCAAACCTCTCCATAGGGAACCAAAAAAATCAGTGCCAGTACGACTCCACTTACCGCCCCGGAAGCACCAAGGGTGTTATACCAGGAATCGTCTTTATGCTTGATAATGGACGGGATATCACTGGCCAGCTGTGCCACGATGTACAAGACCAGAAACTGCCAGTGTCCAATATATGCCTCGAGGGTGAATGCGAAGTAGTAAAATGTCAGGCCATTGAACAGCAAGTGCATATAATCAGCATGAACCAATGCACTGGTCAGAAGTGGTGGATAGTCTTTTTCCCTGACCACCCGATACGGATTGAGGGTAAAGCGAAATTTCAGCTCCGCATTCGAAAAGGCCATGATACTGGTGATGATGGTCATCACAAAGATGGTCGCCGCAATCGGCGCGTCCACGAACATTTGAAAATTCATCCTCGGGGGTCATTTTTGAGGTTGTACGCATGAATTTAGGGAGAAACAAAGGAATTCGGAAAAAAGTCTTCTTTTCCCGTAACATGCTCCCGCTCAGGCCGTAGTCTAGTCTCCCCTTAACGTTTGGAAAGATCGCAGGGCCATCGAATATAATGGCTCAGCCACGACTTTGCACCCGGCGATTTGCGAAAATTGCCTCCTGACACACGTTTTGCAACCCCAAACGATCACACACCATGCCATCTTCTTTACACGCATTGATCCGCGTACTCGACCGCTACAAATGGTGGTACCTGAGTTCCGCTGGCCTGATCATTTTGTCTTCGCTGGTCCGGAGCCTGGAACCCAGAGTGCTTCAAATCACCGTCGACAATGTCATTTCCCCCCTACTCGACCTGGCGCAACCAGCTGAGCAGGATTCGGTGGTCCATTTTCTGATGTCGATGCTTCCAGACATCCAAACGGATAAGTTGAGCATCATTTTGATCAGCCTGGCCGCCATGTACATCATCATCTCCCTGCTACGTGGCGGTTTTTTGTTTTCCGCCGAATCAATCAAAGCCTGGAGTGCGGAGAAAGTAGCCAAAGGCTTACGGGACAATTTTTTTGCCCACATCCAACGGCTTCCCCTGTCCTACTTCACCACCACGACCCGTGGAGAACTGATCCAACGTAGCACCGGAGACATTGACACGGTCAAAGGTTTTTTCAAAGGCCAGCTAATGTCCACCATCCGGATTGTGAGCATCTTTGTCATCTCTTTCTGGAACATCGCCATCATCGACTGGCAGTTGGCCCTGGTCGCCATCAGTTTGAGCCCAGTCATTGGCATCACCGCTTATCTGTTTTTCAAAAAGGATCAAAAGGTCTGGGAAAAACATGAGGCAGAATCCGATAAGCTCAACAACATGGTGCAGGAAAACCTCAACGGAATCCGCACTGTTTCAGCTTACGCCAATGAACAATGGGAGATCGACCGCTTTGCGCAGCAAAATCAGCGAAAACTGGCCATTGGTCTGAAACACAATCTGCTGCATACCTGGTTTTGGCCTTCAACAGACCTGATGACCTACCTGCAAATCGTCATGGCAATCATTGTAGGTGGCTGGTTTGCCATGCAGGGCCGCATCACCATAGGCGAGTTGATTGGTGCCTATACCTATATCGGAATGGTCGCCTGGCCGATGCGGCAGTTGGGTCGCCTGCTTTCGGAGATGGGCATGGCTCTGGTCGCAATGGAGCGACTTTCGGAAGTCCTGGAAGCGAAGGAGGAATCATCAACCGGCGCGGAGATTGATCAATTGGCAGGAGACATCAAGTTTGAGAACGTCAGTTTTCGGTACCGTCCGGATGATGAATTTGGCCTGCAAAACATCAGCTTTCACCTCAAGGCGGGCGAAACCCTGGCCCTGATTGGTCCGACTGGTTCGGGCAAATCAAGTCTGATCAAACTTTTGCTGCGTCTATATGATCCAGCTGAAGGAAAGATTCTGATTGATGGCAAGGAAGCAGGAGAAATCAATCGTCAGTCGCTGCGGAAAAGGATCGGTTTGGCTTTGCAAAAACCTTTTCTCTTTTCTGCGTCTATCAGTGAAAACATTGCCTATCCAAGGCCGGATTCTGATGAAAAGACGATTCGAAAGGCCAGCAAAATGGCACAATTCGCAGAGATCGAGCAGAAGTTTCCCAATGGCTATGAGACCCTGGTAGGTGAAAAAGGCGTGACCCTGTCCGGCGGACAGAAACAACGCGTCGCCCTGGCCCGCACCCTGGTTTCTGAACCAGACATGCTGATCCTGGATGACATCACTTCAGCGGTTGACACCGAGACAGAACAAAATATTTTTTCTGCCCTCTCCCAACCCATGAAAGGAAAAACCACCATCATCATTTCTCACCGGATTACCTCTATCCAACAGGCGGATCGGGTCTTGGTGATGGAAAAAGGAAAAATCGTTCAGCAGGGTAGCCCCGCCGAACTGGAAAAAGTACCGGGCTATTATCAGCAGATTTACCAGATACAGACCGCAGTGGAGCGGGAGATTCTTGCCTAGAGCTGTCAGCTTTTGAAAAGACGAGGAAAATATTCATAACCAATACAAACACACATATTTTGGCATACTTCGAAGAAGAACCATTTGAACAGAAAAGGGCGCTGATGCCCTTCTTAAAACGGATATTCTCATATGCCCTGGGTCATAAAAAATGGCTCTGGTGGCTGCTGGCAATGATTGGCATCACTGCCTTTGTCGATGCAGCCTTCCCCCTGATCTGGCTCAGTTACATTGACGATTGGGTCAGTCCGGCGGTTGAGGCGCATAAGAATGGTCAGGACATGGCTCTCGCTGGTTTGGGGGAATATGCGGCCGTTATGCTTGGGGTCTTTCTGTTTCAGGTGCTGAGCATCGGCGGATTCATCTACGCCACCAGTCAGATCAAAGAGCGGGTCATATTCGATCTGCGACGGGACATGTTTGCCCGCCTGCAGCATCTGTCCTACTCTTTTTATGACAAAAACGCGATTGGACACCTTGCCATCCGCCTCACCTCGGATGTCAACAAGGTGGCGCAGGTTATTTCCTGGGGCCTGGTTGATGGAGCCTTTGGGGTGATCATGATTGTGGTTAGCCTGGTGGCCATGTTTGCTCTCAACTGGCAACTCAGTCTGATTGTCCTGCTGACCATTCCGCTGCTGTTGTTTCTGGCCATCAAAGTGCGGGTCATGTTGCTGGGCTATTCGCGCAAGGCGCGTAAAGCTTACAGCCAAATGGCAGCCTACCTGACCGAACACATCAATGGCATGGAAGTCAATAAAGCCACTGTTCAGGAGGAAAGAGCATCGGAAAGCTTTCAGACCGTGAGTGAATCTCTACGTGATTCTGCTTATCGTTCCTCTTTCTACTCCGCCATGTACAATCCCATCGTGGTCGTAACTGGTTCTCTGGCCGCAGCCCTGGTGATTTATGTCGGGGGTGATCTGGCCAGTTTGGGCGTGGGCGCACTGACGGTTGGTACCCTGGCCGCATTCTTTGGCTACGCCCGGATGATCTTTGAGCCAATCTTTGACCTGACGCGCTATTATGCGACTGCACAGGACAGTCTCTCGGCTGGTGAGCGCATTTTCAGCCTGATAGACGAACCAATTGCGATCAAAGACAAAGCCGGGGTCGCAGACTTTCCGAGTTTGAAAGGCGACATCCGCTTTCAAGACATCAATTTTGGCTACCTGGCAGATGAACTGATTTTGCAGGATTTCAACCTGCATATCCCTGCCGGACAGTCGGTGGCTTTGGTAGGTGCGACTGGAAGTGGAAAGACAACCATCTCCAATCTGGTAGCACGATTTTATGAGCCGCAAAGTGGTGAGATCCTGGTCGACGGCATCGAACAGCGGGACGGTGGCCTGAACAGCTATCGTTCCCAATTGGGGATCATTTTACAGACACCCCACCTATTTTCCGGGACCATACGGGAAAACCTGGCCTATGGTCGGACTGATGCCACTGATGCCGAGATCAAAGCCGCTTTGGAATTGATTGGTGCACATGATTTCGTTGGGCGCCTGGAGGAGCAAGTGGGTGAAGAGGGAGGCAATCTTTCTGCAGGAGAAAAGCAAATGTTGTCTTTTGCCAGAGCCTTGCTCAAAGATCCACGCATCATGATCATGGATGAAGCCACCTCTTCGGTCGATACCCTGGCGGAGATGAAGATTCAGGCTGGTATTCGTGAAATGATCAAAGGCCGGACTGCGATCATCATCGCCCACCGTCTGTCAACCATCCGGGACTGCGATCGGATACTGGTGATCCAGAACGGGAAGATCATCGAAGATGGTTCGCATGCGGAATTGATTGATGCAAAAGGGCATTATCATCAGTTGTACACGCGCCAGGCGCGTGCGGTGGTGGCATAGGCGATTTCTGTCCTCTACTTCCTGAAAATGATTCCTGAACCTTTTATAGATTTTTGCGGATGTCGATCCATGGTCTATTGAAAGATTCAGGATTTTTTCTCAAAAAAATGAAAATCTACAAACAACTCGTATCTTCCTGATCATCACACATCTAAAATACGGTTTACTCACATTTGAGCAGCATGAGCTTGACCAAAGAAATCAAGCAATGTGTGAAAGAGTGGTGATCCATTTTGCATTAAAAAACTTATTAGCAGTTCCGACTTGATTTACTAAAACAAGTCTGGCAGAAACTATTTTAGCGACCGGAGATATGCCAAGACAGCTTTTTCAGAAACAGAAATTGGTGCCAGTTCTTCTGTTTGCACTTTTAATCTATATGAGCATTCGCCCAGCTGATTCATCCTTGTCCAGATATGTTTCCTCCAGCAAGACGAGGATTACCAGCACCATCAACAAGACCAATTTCAAACAATCGGCCGGTATAAGATTTCAATTCTACTTTTCAGGGGAAAGCAAACCACAAGAAGAAATCCTAGGGAATGGCAGCGAAGACATCATTGTAGAAGTTGAGGGAACACCGATTACCATCACCTCTGGCCCAGTTACCATTGTCAGTGGGGAATATACATGCCATCTTCGATCGCCTTTTCGCAGGCTAAGCGGAACGGTTAACATCGAGCATACTGCGACCTATTTGGGAAGGAAGGACGACATAGAGGAAGGTCAGTATGAAGTAGTTCAACAAGCAATCATCCAAAAATTCACTGGATCATGATATTTTCCACTATCGTTGCCCTCATTCCCAGTTTGCTACAGGATGTCGTCCTGTTTTGGGTCGGCAAAATGCTTCAACAACCAATCCATCTTCGAAAATTTCTGGGACTTCAAACGGCTGAAGAAGACATTAAGGGATTTGCAGAGATCATAGAAATTGTGGCTAAGATCGGGCAATTCGTCACCCTACTTGCGATCGTTCGTTTCATCAGCACCCTCGTGTCATCCTTTTCCATTTTAAGTAATCTATAGGATAGGACTTGTTGAGGAAAATATTGGATGAAGCATAAAGCATAGAAAATGAAGTATGCATTCTCCAAAGATTCGTGCAAATCTTGAACAGGGACCATTGAAGGGTTCAAGCCTTTCTTTATATAATTTCCCCTACCAACCCAACATCTCCCCCAACTTCACCGAAACCTTCTCTGCCGATGGCAGGACACCTTGTTCCAGGGCTGAATTCAGCGGAATCGCGGGCGTATCCATCGCGCCCATGGTCATGACGGGCCCATCAAGCTCAGTGAAGCATTTCTCCTGAATCAGGCCGGCCAGACTGCGGGCGAAACTGCTGTTGACGGGTTCTTCGGTCAAAACGAGGCATTTGCCGTGGCGGCGCACAGACGCAAACATCGCTTCTTCATCCAACGGACAAAGTGTCCGCAAATCCAGTACTTCCACCTGTCCGGGAAAGTCTTTGGCGGCATTCATCGCCCAGTGGACGCCCATGCCATAGGTAATCACACTGATGCTTTCACCATTCTCCAGCATTTCATCGGAAGCTTCGAGGGCGATATTGGCCTTGCCGAATGGAATAACGTAATCTGCATCCGGCTCGATGGTCTTGGCTTTGGCCGTACCAGGAACTTTAGACCAGTAAAGACCTTTGTGTTCGAAGATCACCACCGGATTCGGATCATGGTAGGCAGATTTCATCAGGCCTTTGAGGTCAGCGCCATTACTGGGATAAGCGATTTTGACACCACGAATGTTGGTCACCACTGACTCTACGCTGGAAGAGTGATAAGGCCCACCGCTTCCGTAGGCACCGATTGGCACGCGCAGAATCATACTGACAGGAAATTTGCCATTGGTCAGGAAGTAGGATCGCGCTACTTCGGTAAATAACTGATTGAGGCCCGGCCAGATGTAATCAGCGAACTGCACCTCCACAATGGGTTTTAATCCCACCGCTGACATCCCCACGGTAGAACCAATGATGAAAGCTTCCTGAATGGGCGTATTGAAAACGCGGTCGCGTCCGAATTTCTGGGCCAGCGTAGCGGCTTCCCGGAAGACACCGCCCAAACGATGGCCCACATCCTGACCGTAAAGCATGCATTCTTTATACTCAGCCATCAACTCTTCTACCGCATGCAAGGCACAGTCCACCATTACGACCGACTCTCCACCGACAGGTTTACGCTCGCCTTTTTCTTCGGTGATGGGCGTAGGGGCAAAAGTGGTGTTCTGTAAATCGGCCAGATTGGGTTCTTCTGCCAGCTGGGCTCGTTCGAAATCAGCCAGCACATGCGCTTTGGCTTTTTCTTCTAACACATTGATCTCTTCCTCTGAAAAATCGGCCGAGAGCATTTGTCGGCGAAAAACCGGATATGGATCACGGCTGCGCGCTTCTTCCAAATCATCGCGATACCATTCCATGCGCACACCGGAGGTATGGTGATTCAACAAAGGCACTTTGGCATGCACCAAAAAGGGTCGCCGTTCAGTTCGGATGATCTCAATGACTTGTTTGAGGGTATTGTAGCAGGTTTCAAAATCGGTCCCATCAATCTGCACTGCCTCAATGCCATGAAAGCCCTGAATGTAGCCCATGGCATCCTGGGCACGGATTTCATCTGCACTGGCAGATATATCCCACTCATTGTCCTGAACCAGATAGAGAATCGGCAACTGACGCAGAGCCGCCATCTGGAAGGCTTCCGCCACTTCGCCTTCTGTGATACAGGCATCGCCCAGTGAACAGAGAACAAATGGATTTTCGCCTCGCGCATGTTTCAGTTCCTGTTGCTCACGATATTGCAAACCCATGGCTGCACCAGTGGCGGGAATGGCCTGCATACCCGTAGCAGAGGATTGATGCGGAATAATGGGTTTGTCCGGCTCATTCAGACTGGGATGCGCATAATAGGTCCTGCCTCCGGAAAATGGGTCGTTCTTTTTCGCCAGCAATTGCAGCATCAGATCATAAGGCTGCATACCCAGGCCAATCAGCATCGCATCATCGCGATAGTAGAGGTAAGCCAGATCCTGTGGCTGCAAATGCATGCCGGCTGCAATCTGAATTGCTTCGTGCCCACGAGCAGTGGCATGCACGTATTTAGACACCTGTTTGAAGTTTTCTTCATACAGCTCTGGCAAGGCTTTCGCAGTGCAAAAGAGTTGCCAGGCAGTTTGCAGGGTCTGACGATCGATCTGAGGGGAGGTGGAAACCATATTTGCTGCTACGAATTATTTCAGGCCAAACTGAGTGAAATGGTGATCAAAATGCTTGCGGTTCATCAACTGCCAATGGGTGAAGTCTAATTCACCAAACATGGGATTCAATGCGGTTGCTTCGGGATTGACTTTGAAATGCGCGATATAGGCATCATAGGTCGCCATTAGCGCTTCTTTGGCAGCATTTAAGTTTTCGAATTCCAGGTCTTCGGTTTTGCCTTTTCGCAAATCCGGGTGCTGAAAATTTTGCGGCATCTTGCGGTAGTTGTAGAGGCTTTCCTGATAGCGTTCTACTTTTTCTTCCGGAATCCGCAGCTTGGTATGAACTTTCCCCAAAGCAATGTTGAGGTGCATATTTAAATGTTCAACCATGTGCTGAGGACTCATGATCCCCCATTTCGCCGGCGTATTTTCCGTCAGGGCTTGCAGACCTTTGACCACATTTTCACGGGTAAATTCCATGAAGGGTGATTTCTTTTGAACCAATGTCAGAATAGTCGCCACGGCTACCAATTCCTGATCCTGATCAAAGACCTCTACATACCATTTGACCACACCGGATGGAAACTCACGGCCTTTACTATCCCGTTCAATCTTTTCCTTACAAGTCAGGCGAACCTGCAAGGTGTCATTGTGGTAAACCGGACGGACGAAGCGACATTCTTCCAAACCATAATTGGCCTGCACCGGACCTTTGTTCGGATAGACGAAGAGGCCCGCCGCAGCGGCCAGGATGAAATAACCATGCACCGCTCTTTTTTCAAAAATCGTCCCGCCCAGAGAAGTGATATCAACGTGGGCATAAAAATGATCCCAGGTCAGATTGGCAAAATTGATGATATCAGAATCGGTCATGGTCCGCTTGTGGGTCAGCAGGGACATGCCCGGTTGGATGTCTTCGAAATGATACTGGAAGGGATGCCCAGCGGTTTCCTTGTATTTGGCTCCGGCTTGATAAATGCCAGTGATTTCGGAAATGGTGGTTGGGGTACCCTGGATGGCACAACGTTGCAGATAATGCTTTACACCACGCATGCCGCCCATTTCTTCTCCGCCACCAGCCCGTCCCGGGCCACCGTGTACCAAAGTCGGCAAAGGTGAACCATGTCCAGTGCTACTCTTTGCATTCTCGCGATTGATCACCAGAATTCGGCCGTGGTGGGTTGCGGCACCGACCACAAATTCGCGGGCGACATTGTCATCATATGTCGAAATGGATGCACAGAGAGAGCCTTTGCCAAGATTGGCCAGTTCGACGGCATCATTCAGGTCTTTATAGGGGATAATGGTTGAGACCGGGCCGAAAGCCTCGATTTCATGTACGCCCAGATTGGTATGCGGATCGTTTTCACGCAAGAGAATTGGACTGAGGAAAGCACCTTTGTTTGCATCGGCTCCTTTTACCTCCACACTTTCCAGATTGCCATAGACGATCTCAGCGGTTTGGGTCAATTCCAGGACACGCTCCCGTACTTCGGTGACCTGATCGCGGCTGGCCAGGGCGCCCATGCGCACTTCCTTCAAATTTGGATCACCAATCACAGTACGAGAGAGCTGTTGTCCCAAAGCGATTTGTACATCTTCTACCAGACTCTCCGGCACGATCACCCGGCGAATGGCCGTACATTTCTGGCCACATTTGACCGTCATTTCCCTTCTGACCTCTTTGATAAACAGGTCAAATTCAGGCGTACCGGGAACAGCATCTTCGCCAAGGACTGAGCAATTGAGCGAATCTGCTTCCATATTAAATGGCACCGCTTCCTCGATGATACGGGGATTGGACTTGAGCATCCGGCCAGTTGAGGCGGAACCGGTAAAGGTGACCACATCCTGCGACTCAACGGTGTCGAGAATGGTTCGGGCTGATCCACAAATCAACTGCAAAGCCCCTTCCGGCAAAATCCCAGAAGCAATGATTTCGCGTACCACCGCTTCCGTTAAGAAGGAAGTAGCGGTTGCCGGTTTGACCACCGCAGGCACACCAGCCATCCAGTTGACGGCGCATTTTTCGAGCATGCCCCAAACCGGGAAATTGTAGGCGTTGATATGAATGGCCACTCCACGCTTGGGGACCATGATGTGATGGCCCATGAAGCTACCGCCTCTCGACAGGTCAATTGCATCACCATCGACATGATAGGTCTGGTTCGGGAAATTGCGTCGCAGAGATGCATTGGCGAAGAGGTTACCAAAACCACCTTCGATGTCGATCCAGCTATCGGCCCGGGTTGCTCCGGTACGATAACTGATTTTGTAAAACTGCTCCTTCTTTTTGGTCAGATAAAGGGCCAGTTTTTTGAGCATCATGCCTCTCTCATGGAAAGTCATGTTGCGGAGGACCGGACTGCCGACGCGACGGCCATAGGCAAGAATCTCACCAATGTCCAGACCATCGGTTGAAGCATGGGTGATGACCTCACCGGTAACAGCATCGAAAATGGGTTTGCCTTCACCGCTGCCGGTGACCCATTCTCCTCTGACGTAGTTCCCGAGTTTATTCATGTTATTCGTTTGTCCTTTAATCGGTTTCAGTAAAAAATCTAGCACATTTGAAGGTTGGGAAAGGCTTTGATCGCTATACAGATCGCGCTAAAAACTCACCCATCACAAGAAGAAGAACGCTAAGACACAAAGACGCAGAGGGTTTCACCACATTTTCTAAAACCCGCTCCTCTCACCTCTCACCTCTCACCTCTCACCTCACTATGCTCTTTCAAGAATCGTTGCATAGCCTTGGCCAACGCCGACGCACATGGTAACGAGAGCATAGCGTTTACCAGTGAGGGCCAGTTCCAGGGCGGCGGAATGCATGATGCGGGTTCCGGTAACGCCCAGTGGGTGGCCAATTGCAATCGCACCACCATTGGGGTTGATGCGGGGATCGTCATCGGCGAGTCCCCATTCACGAATACAGGCGAGGCTTTGCGCAGCAAAGGCTTCGTTGAGTTCGATGACATCCATGTCTTCCATCTTCAGGCCTGCCTTCGCCAGAGCTTTATTGGATGCACCGACCGGGCCAATGCCCATGATGCGTGGTTCCACGCCCACCACAGCCGAACTGACGATGCGCGCCAGTGGCTTGAGATCATATTTTTTGACGGCATCTTCAGAAGCAACCAGAGAAGCGGCTGCACCATCATTCAAGCCAGATGCATTACCAGCCGTAACGGTTCCGCCTTCTTTGCGAAAAGCAGTACGCAGGGTGGACAACTTTTCCAGAGAAGTATGTGGTTTGATGAATTCGTCTGAATCGAAAACAATTGGATCTGCTTTGCGCTGTGGAATGCTGACCGAGATAATTTCCTTTGCCAAACGGCCATTGCGCTGGGCTTCGGCCGCTTTCATTTGTGAGTTATAGGCAAACAGATCCTGATCCTCACGGCTAATTTTGTAGATATCAACCAGGTTTTCCGCGGTCTGCCCCATGCCATCGGTCCCGTACATGTCTTTCATCTTTTTGTTGACAAAGCGCCAACCAAAACTGCTGTCATGCATCTGGGCATCACGACCAAAAGGTTTCGACACCTTGGAAATCACCCAGGGGCCGCGGGTCATGTGCTCCACACCTCCCGAAATAAACAGATCTCCATCACCCGCTTTAATGGCGCGATTGGCCTGGATGATGGCCGACATGCCAGAAGAACAAAGACGGTTGATGGTCTCACCCGGTACGCTCCAGGGCAAGCCCGCCAGCAAAAGGCACATGCGTGCTACATTTCGATTGTCTTCACCCGCCTGATTGGCGCAGCCCATGATCACATCATCAATGGCTTCAGCCGGGATGTTGGCATTGCGCTGCATGAGTTCCCGAATGGGAATGGCCCCCAGATCATCGGTCCGGATGGTGGAAAGGGTTCCGGTGAATTTCCCGATGGGGGTGCGAATGCCGTCTATGATATATGCTTCTTTCATGTGGAGTCCTTCTGATCAGATAGGTTTGTTTTTTTATTACAAGAGAGACGCGATAAATCGGCGTCTCTACTGGATTTTTTATTTTTTACTCGCTCAATACTTCTTTGCTGCTGCGATAAACGGAACCACGAAAACGATACATGACGTCTTCGTTTTCCTGATCGTATATATCTACATCAAATTCGGCGGTGCGGTAGCCGATGTGGAGCGGCTTCGCCTCGGCAATGAGCCAATCGTCTTCTTTGGCAGATTTGGCGAAGTGCATGCTTCCGTTAATAGAGACAGAAAGACGGCCATATGAATTGGAGGCGAATGCAAAAGCGCTGTCTGCAAAAGCATAAGCGATACCGCCATGTAATATCCCAAAGCCATTGAGCATGTCTCGTTTGACCTGCATGCGGATCTTACAATAACCTTCTTGTATCTCAAGTACCTCCACGCCCATCCATTGACTGCAAAAATCTTTTTGCATCATGTCTGCGACGACGGCTTTGGCTTTTTGATCAGGGGTTGGGGTTGACATGAGGGGGTAGGGTCAAAGGGTAAAGCTCAATTGCTCAGCGCAGCACTTTTCTCAAAGAAGGTTTCGCCTTTTTTCGCCATGCGACGGAGCATAGGGCTACAGCGATAGCGCGTCTCATGATATTCATCAAACAGCGCATCCAGTCGGTCCACGCATTCCTGAATGCCAATTTCATCGGCCCATTGCAACAATCCTTTCGGATAGTTGACGCCCTTGGTCATGGCCAAATCAATGTCTTCTTTCGAAGCCACCCGCCAATGTAAAGCGTCTGCGGCTTCGTTGATCAGCATGGCCACGATCCGATCGACGATCGACTGTCCCAAAGCCTGATCTTCTGTTGCAGCAGGTTTTTCCACACCTTCCGCATAATCATAATAGCCGCGACCGCTTTTCCTGCCTAAAAATCCAGCTTCCGCCATCCGCTTTTGGGTAAAGGAGGGCATATAGCGTGGATCATTGAAAAAGGCATGGAAAACCGTTTCGGTTACGGTATAGTTGATGTCATTGCCGATGAAATCCATCAGCTCGAATGGTCCCATGCGGAAGCCACCGATGTGTTTCATTGCCCAATCAATCGTGGCACAATCGGCCACCCCTTCGTCATAGAGCCGCAGGGCTTCGCCGTAGAAAGGACGTGCCACGCGATTGACGATAAATGCAGGCGTGTCTTTTGCCAAAACCGTCAATTTACCCCAGTCATCAATGGTCTGACGGGCTTTGGCGGTGATCGCGGGCGCAGTCTGAACGGCAGGAATGATTTCTACCAACTTCATCAAAGGAGCAGGATTGAAGAAATGGATACCAATGAAGCGATCCGCTTTTTTCAAGCCGGCAGCCAGGGAAGCAATTGACAGTGATGAAGTGTTCGAAGCAATGATGCAGTCGTCACTGACGTAGCTTTCCAGTTCCGTGAAGACTTTCTCCTTGATCTCTGGCTTTTCAACAATGGCTTCGATGACCAAATCCGCATCTTTCACTTCGCCTAAACCATCCACATAACTGATCCGGCTTTTAATGTCATCCGCTTGTTCCTGCGTCAAACGAGCTTTTTCCACCAGCCGATTCATGATCTTACTAAGCGCCTTTTGGCTGATGGTAACAATCTCTGGGTTGGTTTCATAGACCTGCACCTGGCAGCCGGCCGTAGATGCGACTTGCGCAATGCCTCTGCCCATGGTACCGGATCCGATGATTCCTACATTCATGTGAGGGATATTTGTAGCGTGTTTATCGTAAGCATTTAAAGTAGTCGAAAGGCTCAAAGCAGTCATTGCATTGGAACAATGCTTTGCAGGCGGTGGAGCCAAACTGACTGACCAATCGGGTATTTTTGGAGCCGCAGTTGGTGCATTGGACCATGCGGCCTTCGCCCATGAGGGCGAGTTTGTCGGCTTCCTCGCCCAGAGGCGCGGCAATACCATATTTTTCCAATGCATCCCGCCCACGATCGGTAATCCAATCAGTGGTCCAAGCCGGAGAGAGCACCAGCTTCACTTCGGTTGTATATCCGGACTCCTTCAGTTTCGCCTTGATGTCATCAGCAATCGTATCCATAGCCGGACAGCCTGAATAAGTCGGCGTGATGTCAATGGAGACATTTTCACCTTCCACTTCCAGCTTTCGGACGATGCCCATGTCCATGATGGACAGCACCGGAATTTCCGGGTCTGAAACTTCAAAAAGCAACTGCTCCACTGCCTGATATGCCGAAGTGGTATTTACCATTTCATCTGTGGATAAGTCCGTTGCATGTATTGGAGATCAGCCAGGATGAAGCCCATATGTTCGGTATGGATACCTTTTTTCCCACCAGACTGAAAGCGCGCGACTTCCGGCGTCGTCAGCGTCGCAGCAGACAAGACCTCCCGCATGGTGAGTTGAAAATTTGCCCGCACCACGTCCAGATCTGCTCCAATGCCATAGTCTTTCATCTCCTGATCCAGCTCAGTTTCTTCCAGCAGTTCGCCCGTGTAGGGCCAGAGGTAATTGACCGCGGTCTGCATTTTTTCATGGCTTACTTCAGTCCCTGCCCCAAGTCGTTTGATCCATTCAGAGGAAAAGCGGAGGTGATATTTGACTTCTTTGATCGACTTGGTGGCGATGGCAGCAATTTGCGTATCCTGAGAGTTCTGTAGTAGGTCAAGCAATGGCAAATGATACGCGTCAAAGAAAAACTGACGGGCGATGATGTGGGCAAAGTCCTGATTAGGCTGTTCGACCAGAAGGGTATTGCGGTACTCATGTGGATAGCGCATAAAGGCGATGCTGTCTTCAGTTGCATCTTCGCCCTTTAGCTCTGCCGCATACTGAAAGTAGCTGCGCACCTGCCCAAAAAGGTCCAGTGAGATATTGGTTAGGGCAATGTCTGTTTCCAAACTCGGGCCATGGCCGCACATCTCGGAGAGACGATGTCCGGCGATCATGGCATTGTCGCCCAGACTGTAGATATATTGAATGAGAGATTCTTTCATGTCAGATATGCTTCAACTCATTGGGCAGATCGTAGAAAGTAGGATGACGATATACTTTGTCCTGGGCTGGCTCAAAGAGTTCTCCCTGGTCAGCTGGATTGGAGGCAGTAATGTGCTTGGATTCTACTACCCAGATGCTGACCCCTTCCTGACGGCGGGTGTAGACATCACGGGCATTTTCCATTGCCATGGTCGCATCAGCGGCGTGAAGACTCCCGACATGGCGGTGCTCCAAACCATTTTTACTACGGATAAAGACTTCCCAAATGGGCCACTCGTTTTTCATGAGATTTTGTGGTTTTTAACATCCCTTTCGCGCGATCAACCCTTCAAAGGGTTTGGCGAGCTGCATGAGAATTCCCTTGGGAATGTTAAGCGTTAACTCTTTGTTTTTCGGCGTAGGCGAGGGCGGCATCACGTACCCATTCTCCTTCGTCCCAGGCTTGTTGGCGGGCGTTGAGGCGCTCTTTGTTGCAAGGGCCATTGCCCTTGACCACGTTCCAGAATTCTTCCCAGTCGATTTCACCGAAATCATAGTGGCCTCGTTCTTCGTTCCACTTCAAGTCTGGATCGGGTACAGTCAAACCAAGATACTCGGCCTGCGGCACGGTGATGTCAATGAATTGCTGCCGCAGTTCGTCATTGGTTTTGCGTTTGATCTTCCATTTCATGGACTGCTCCGTGTGCGGAGATTCCGCATCACGTGGACCGAACATCATCAATGAAGGCCACCACCAACGATTGAGTGCGTCTTGTGCGAGTTGTTTTTGTACATCGGTCCCCTGCGCGAGTGTGAGCATGATTTCGTAGCCCTGACGCTGGTGAAAGCTTTCCTCCTTACAAATCCGCACCATCGCCCTGGCATATGGTCCATAAGATGTCCGGGTGAGCATCACCTGGTTGATGATGGCAGCACCGTCTACAAGCCAGCCAATGGCCCCAATATCTGCCCAGGAGAGGGTCGGATAATTGAAAATACTGGAGTATTTGGCTTTGCCGGTGTGAAGTTGCTCGAAGAGTTCGTCCCGGCTGATGCCAAGCGTTTCAGCGGCACTGTACAGATAAAGGCCATGTCCGGCTTCATCCTGCACTTTGGCCAAAAGGGCAACTTTGCGGCGCAAGCTGGGTGCGCGCGTGATCCAATTGCCTTCTGGCAGCATGCCGACGATCTCGGAATGCGCATGCTGAGAAATCTGTCGGATATGCGTCTTGCGATACTTTTCCGGCATCCAGTCTTTGGCTTCGATGTTTTCGCCGGCATCGATCCGGGCCTGAAAGGCTTGCTCTTGTGCGTTTAGCTGATCAGACATATTCGTTGTTTTGAGGGGCGAGGAGAGAGGTGAGAGGGGCGAGCTTGAATATTCCTAGCATCTCTGACCATTCTACCGGCACCGGTTTTTTGTTGAGGGGAGAGGCGTCAGGTGTCAGGGGAGAGTCTATTATTTTGCTCTCTCTTGACACCTCTCACCTCGCTCCTGTTTATGCATCAAAATCCACCACCACTTTCTCAGAAAGCGGGATGGCCTGGCAGGTGAGTATGTAACCTGCGTCAATTTCTTCTTGTTCGAGGGCGTAATTGACCTGCATCTGGACCTCGCCTTCGACGAGCTTGGCGCGACAGGTACAACAAACCCCACCTTTGCAGGCAAAGGGCAAATCAGCGGATCTGCTCAGTGCTGCATCCAATATATTGTTTGAGCCAATTGGCAATTCGAAGCTGGAGGATTTACCTCCCTCCCGAATGCTCAATTCACACATTTTGCCTTTTTTCTCCGGAGCGACCGAAACAGCTTTGCCATTTTTCTTACCACTGGCAAAAAGCTCGAAATGGATCTGCTTCTTCCCTACCCCTCTTTCTACCAAATCATCCCGCACCATAAAAATCATTTCCTCCGGCCCACAAATGAAATAGTCATTCATCTCTTTGGCATCTACAATGCGAGAGAAGATGACATCTAGTTTTTCCTTGCTCAAACGGCCATCAAAGAGGGGGGATGAGCGTTCCTCACGGGTCAGAAAATGATAAATTTCAAAGCGATCGAGGAATTGGTTTTTTAAGGCTTCAATTTCTTCCTTGAGAATAATCGATCCCACATGCTGATTCACGTAGAATAAACGGAAAGTACACTCAGGCTCAGCATGAAGATGGGTCTTGATGATGGAAAAAATGGGGGTGATACCGCTGCCCGCTGCAAAAGCCACGTAATGTTTTTTCTGGTCTGATTCGATGGCTTTGAAAAAGCGACCATTGGGTGGCATGACTTCAACCGTATCTCCCGCTTTCAACACATCATTGACATAGGTTGAGAACAAACCGCCCTCAATCTTTTTGACCGCCACTTTCCACTCATCGTCTAATGGGCTGGAACAAAGCGAATAGGACCGACGCACATCCTGCCCATCAATCTTCGCTCTTAAGGTCAAATATTGTCCATGGGAATAAGCAAACTCCTTTTTCAGCTCATCATTGATGTCGAAACAAACCACTGAGCACTCATCAGTTGTTTTTTCAATTGCCTTAACTGCTATGGGAAAAAAGGATGTAGCCATAATTACGAATCATTCGTAGTATAAAACTAACAATCGTTCGTATTGTTTCCAAATTTTTTTAGCCCCTACTTTTCAGCCCATCTAACAGGCAGTGAATCATCTGTTTTTCCAGTTCAAGGGGGTTGATTTCGCGTTGCTTGCCATACCAGGCATATAGCCAGCGTAAGGTCGAGAGAATAGAAAACATAGCAATTTCCGTATCGACTTGTGCAAAGGAGCCTTCGGCGACACAAGCTTCTATGATGGATTTAAACTGCTGTTCGTAGGTATCCCGTAATTCTTTGTACACATTGAGGGTGTCTTCTTCGAGATGGACCCATTCGCTGGTGATGATGGAAATGGAGTCCGGATGTTCGACGGTCAAACGAATGTGCAGTTGGATCAGACGCTCCATTTTTTCAAGTGGAGCAAAGGAGGAATTCTGCACATCTTCCATGCCTTTGGTAAACAGGCGGGCAATGTGCATGAGCAGTTCTGCCAGGATCTCCTGCTTGTGCTCAATGTGGTTGTAAAGACTGGCTGCCTTCATTCCCACCCCAGTCGCAATGTCTCGCATAGAGGTAGCACGATAGCCTTTTTCACGAAACATCCGCGCTGCTACCGCTTTGATCTGCTCTCGTTTGGTCAGTTGATTTTCCAAATACGCCCTAGTTGATGGGGACAAAGATAGGAAGTTTCAGGATTAGGCAAGTTTATCCCCCTATTTGACCTTTTTGAGCTTTATGTCGATAGCCTGCAAGTAGTACTCGTAATTGAACATTCGTAGCATTCCATCATAACAGGTGAAATAGTAGGTCCCGGTCCGGAGATTGCTATCGTATGGAAAGGCACTGGATCTGTCTGGGTATGAATCTTCCAGGACATTCACATGAATGAGAGAATCCCCTAGGCTGTAGGTCCCGCGAAGTACATAAGCCCCACTTCCGTTTTCATCAGTTCTGTAGCGATTGTGGAAGGTAAAGCGGCCATCCTCTAATTCAAGCGTAGGGGTAATGATACAGTTCTGGCAACCATAGCGATTGTCATTGGGATTCTGATAAGTTCCCTCTTCAAGCGGGCACATTTCTGTGCTTTGGGCCAGTTGAATCTCTTGTTGATAGATCTGAGTCAATCGTACTTTTTCAATTTTGCGGTTATACTCTTTGACCCAATCCAGTAGATATTGCTGCTCCAACTCTCTTAGCATATGCCAGCCGTAATCATTTTCCCTGATCCCGATATGCATTTTGAAAATTCCCGAATCCCTCTGAACTGATGCATGATAGCCAAATTGCTGCACCCCAGAAACCCATAAGTTGTCCGCTTCTTGCTTGACATCATGCCATTCAAAGGGATATATGATGTTTTCGCCATCATTGCTTTGATAGCCTGACCTGCCGGCCATCGGCAGAACATACCAGTTTTTCCCGCCATCTTGCGAACGTAGCAGTATATGAAAAGGGAGGTACGTCAAAATCAGGGAATCACCATCATTCATGACTGGTTCAATTAGACGCCAATCATCCCATTCCATTTTATCCAATCCTTCTAGGCGGTCAATTGGCAATCGCTCCAACATAAAATATTCTCTTTGGCGAAGTCGGGACACCTCAAAATCTGACCAGTCGATACCATGAAGCACTCTGTTCTCAGAAACAGAAAAATCGCGCAGAAGTGTGCGATAATATGGCACCTCATACACGCCATCTAAAATAGGAATAGAGTCCAGATTACTATGTCGATCCACATGGAGAATTTTCATAGAATCACTTCTATATTCTATCTGAATCGCCAGATTGGGTGGTAAATATCCCCCAAGAGGTGTTTTGACGGATTGGTATATCAGAGTTGAGTCCGTTACCCATTCAAAATGATCAGGAAAATCCTCATTGCTTTGGTCATCCCAGATGGGTGTGATCTTCACCTGTGTATCCTGTCTTGTCACCAACTGACCATTGGGCTTAAATACTCTGAAAGCCAGATCAAAGCCAAATGGCCCAGGTTGTGCTTGCGTATTCACAAGCCCACCTAAGAGCGGTCCGAAGAGTAAGAAGAAGATGAATCGTTTCATGGTTTGATGGATGTCGATATCCTATCAACGATTTTTTCTCCTGATACTTTGCCTGTTAAAAGAAAATCAACGGTTCTTCATGACGAATTGATTTTGCCCGCCGCTCAGAGCCATCTTCTGTCCTTTCCATTCAAATTCACCTGTCAGACCTTCCGGCAGCACAATCTGAGCCTTTAACTTTTGACCATCGCGCTGCAAATCCAGGCTAATATCCCCTTTCGGGTGCGGCATTTTCGCTGAAACCGATTGCAGCTCTCCCAGAGATGGGGCGATGTGCACCGATCGAAAGCCCGGCTCCGCCGGACGAATACCCGCAACCGTGGCCAGCAGATCATAATTGGGACTGGCGCTCCAGGCATGACAATCAGAGCGGGTGGGATCAGGCTTTTCGGCAAAAGTGGTGAGTCCCAGGTCCAACATGTCCTGCCAGGGTTTGAGTTGGGGTAAATAATGATCGGCCACGTCAAGTTTATGCATGGCCTGAAAGAGGTAGAATTTGAAGTAAAAAGTGGCCTGGATCAGGCTGCTGTCATTCATGACTTTGGCGAGCAGGGCCGCTTGCTCTGATTCAGGTAAAGCGTCCGCCAGAATGGCGAGGATGTTGGCATGTTGGGAGTAAATGTCGGTATCGGGCAAGTCCCGGAACATAGCTTTCTCCGGGTTCCAGCAATGTTTGCGAATCGCTTCCAGCAGCTTTTCGCGCTGCATTTCATAGCGTTCGGCATGATAGGTATCGCCAAAGGCGCGATGCAGTTCCGCCGCCTGGCGGAGGGTGTAGGCATATTGTAAGCTAAGGACAGCGCTGTTGCCATCGGCATCTTCGGCCGGTACGCCGCCGATGCGGCGGGTAGGGCTCCAGGGCCATTCTTTGGCCCAGTCCACAAAATTCCACCATTTCGACATCCCAAAAAGGCCATTTTCATTGAGCTGGGTTTCATACCAGCCCAAAATGGATCTTACGCCGGTCAGTTTGTCCACCACATATTCTGCTTCGTCCCGGTGCATCCAGTAATCATGTACCATCGAAATCCAGAAGAGTGAGTAGGTCGGGATAACCTGCAGTTTGTGGCAGGGATAGCGGCTTTGGGTGAGGCCGTTCCACAGACGGGATTCATCGTAGTCATTGATGGCACGGCGCATCAGGCGGTCATCGCCAGTGACATAGAGCGAAATCAACGCCTGAATCCGGGTATCACCAACATATTGAAGCTGCTCATAATATGGACAATCAAAATAGGTTTCACCAGCACACAAGCGGGCTGTACGCCAGCCAACCTGCCAGATGTCTTCTAACCAGGCTTGATCAGATTGGAAACTGGCTTTTTGGACAAAAGGATAGGCCACGAACCAACTGGAGAGGTCATTCAGGACCAGATCTTCTTCGCCGGTCATAATGTCAACTTGTATGTAGCGCCAGGTGCGCCACCAAAGCGGCCGAAACAATCTTTCCTTTCCTCCATCAGGCAGAAAGACATCCGCATAGCCCATCAGTTTTTTCCCCTCAATTTCATTGCGATTTCCTTTTTGGCGTTCTTCATTCATTAAGGCTTCGGCATAGGAAAATGTGATGCTTGCGCCTTTTCCTCCACTGACAATCAATTCCGGATAGCCAACGGTCAGATAGCCTTGATCCAGCAGAAAGGAAACCTTTTTTCCCGCTGGTATGGCCAATGAGACCTTTCCGCGCAAAAATCCCAAAGAAGGCTGGACACCATCTGATCTTCGGATGCTGTCAAAGCGTTGTAAACGCTGTTCCAATAAGGGGATCTGCCGGGGTACCAGACGCCAATTGCCATCGGTACCCAGACCAAAGCCTTTCCCCACTGCCAACTCGCGACTGGGTGTCCAGCTTTGATCATCAAAATTGTCTCCTTCCCAGCCCCAGGGGTACAATGCGCCATTGACCACATCACCTGGTCCAACCACTAAATACGTATTAAGATTGCGGAGACTGGCCAATTCGGGTTGGTAGGCGGGATTTTGAAAAACTTTCCAGCTTTTGTTTGTATTGACCAGGCTTTCTGCCTCTGAATTGCCTTGCAGGATAAAGGCGGTTTGCTGGCTGATTTGTGCCACCGGCATATTGATGCCGGCATTCCAAACCACGGCAGCAAGGATGTTTTCGCCTTGCTTCAAATACGGACGCAGATCAACCGTTTCAAAACGCCAATGCAGGATATCTCCGCGCGCCGGACCCAGGCTTACTTCACGCCCATTGATGAGGAGTCGATAGCGGTTGTCCCCGGAAACATGCACGATAAATTGTTCAGGGAGCTCGGTCAGTACAAAGCTTTTCCGAAAGTGATACACCCCATATTCTTTGGCTGAGGCCGTCGGATGTGTGATCCATTTTGCATCCCAAAAACCCTCTGTCCATTGCTCAGCGATCGGGAGGTTTTGTCCGGAAAGGAGAAAAGGGACACACAACAAGAAAGAGAATAAATAGCGCATGATTCGACGGTTGAGTTCGGACAGGAAGAAGCTACGATCTTCTCTAATTTGCGAAAAAAGACCGTCATGCGCTGTGCTGGTTCACCATCAAACCGCTCACCAGTTTTACATTTTTGCCCAGATAATGAGACTCAAACCGATCAAAAAGCAGCCAAACATCAAAGCAATAAGGCGATTGGTGCCTTTGGGGGCTTCTGCAAATTCTTTCCAGATAAAAACACCCCAGGCCGCTGCAACCATGGTCGCACCCTGCCCCAATCCATAGGAAATGGCGAAGCCTGCTTTCTCAGAAGCAATCATGCTAAAGCTCATGCCCACACACCAAATCACTCCGCCCAGAATCCCAATCAGGTGAAGTTTGAGATCGCCTTTGGCAAAGTAATCTCCGTAGCTAACGGCTTCTCCCTTGAAAGGTCGATACATGAAGAAGCTATTCCAGAGAAAGTTTGAGACAAAAATCCCGATGGAAAACACAAATACTGCTGCATAAGGCGTAAACAAGCCTGCTTCCGGATTGGCAAAGTCAGTGGAAACCGAAGCCGCCACGAAGCGGAAGAAAAAACCCATTAATACACCACCAACAATGGACAAAAGAATACCAAGTCGGGGGGAAGCTTGTTGTTGGGAAGAGAGTTTTCGATAGGCCAAGGCATCTATCACAATCGCTACCGCCACCAGGGCCACACCACCAAACAAAAAGAGAGGGTCTCCCACCGGATCAGCCAGATAGTTGACCACTACTCCCAACACCAGGGCGATCCCAATGCCGACCGGAAAGGCAACTGCCATTCCGGCGATGTCAATTGCCGCCACGATCAGGAGATTGGCAATATTAAAAATCACGCCCCCCAAAAAAGCAGAACCATAAGCACTGCTACTTCCTTGCTGCAAATCAGCGATAAAAGCACGGCCTGCTTCTCCCGTACTGCCCAAAGTCAAGCCAGATATGAGCGCCAGCAATACAATTCCCAGGGCATAATCCCAGTAAAACAGCGGGAATGGCCATGATTTGCTGGCCAGTTTTTGGGTATTGGCCCAGGAGCCCCAACAGAGCATGGTGATCACACAAAGCACCACGGCAAGGGCATAACTTTCAGGGAAGAACATGGTAAGATTCGTTAGTAGTGGTCAGTCAATGGTCGATAGGAATCTTTTCGGACTCGTTAAGGTTGATCACGAATGATTTTTTGCTGGTCTTGTGGTGGCGTTTTGCAAAACGCTACTACGCCTAAAGAGGTTGACAAAACCATTCGTGCTCATCATTCTTTTGTGAATTATGCAAGTTCTTTTTTTGTGGGACAGGAGGCCTGTGCGCCCATGCGGGTAACACTCAGTGCGGCAGCATGATTGGCAAAGCGAATGGCTTCCTCCAGTTTTTTCCCTTCGGACAAAGCCACACACAGAGCACCATTGAAGGTATCGCCGGCTGCCGTGGTATCGACTGCTGTGACAGTCTTTCCGGGAATGAGGACTTGTTCGTTTTCGCGGGATAAAAAAGCACCCTGCTTTCCCATGGTGATGATGACAGTTTGAACGCCTTTGCGGTGCAGGGCGCGGGCAGCCTGCCCGGCACTTTCCACATCGGCTACTTTGATGCCAGTCAGCAATTCGGCTTCAGTCTCGTTTGGGGTAAGAATATCGATCTGGGCCAATAGGCTTTCGGGCAAGGCGCGGGCTGGAGCGGGATTCAGGATGAGTTTCCCGTCATGATCCGTGAGCATCTTACCCAAATGCAAAACGGTATCCAATGGGATTTCCAATTGCACCAGTACATATTTTGCGCCGAGAATCGCCAATTGAGCTGCATCCAGATCCTCTGCTGTGAGATGATCATTGGCCCCCAAAGCAACCGAGATGCTGTTTTCGCCTTTTCCATCCACCAGAATCAGCGCTACACCGGAAGCATGGTCGGGATCTTTGGACACATGCTCTGTGTTGATGCCCACCGCCTCAAATCCGCGTATTGCTTCTTCTCCGAAGACATCAGTCCCTACCTTGGCGACAAAGTGGACTTCTCCGCCCAACTTTGCAGCGGCTACGGCCTGATTGGCACCTTTGCCTCCAGGGTTCATGAGAAATTCTCCTCCCAGAACGGTTTCGCCCGGTGCAGGAAGCTTGTCAGACTGGATCACCATATCGGTGTTGCTGCTGCCGATAACGACGATTGACATAGGTTTATGGGTCAGGGTTAGTCAGGTGTCAGGTGTCAGGTGTCAGGTGTCAGGTGTCAGGTGTCAGGTGTCAGGTGTCAGGAGGAAAGTTAAAATCTCGCACCTCTCCCTTCTTATCATTTTAATATCCCGGTGTATCACCACTGGCTTTGGCCTGAATCGGCTCCCCGCCAAAGCGCTCAATGGCAGCATTGATCATGGCTGCAGTTGCTGTCGCTCCAATACGGGTTACACCCAAAGATTTCACATGAAGAAGATCATCCAACGTACGGACGCCTCCGGCTGCTTTCACTTGTACAGATGGTCCACTATGCTGCCGCATCAATTTGAGATCATGTTCAGTCGCTCCCTGATAACCGTATTTCCCATCTGCTCCCTTGACCATACCATAGCCAGTTGAGGTTTTGACAAAAGCCGCACCCACTTCCGTACAAATCTCACACAGTTTGATTTTATGCGCATCATTGGTGATAAAATCATTTTCGAAAATCACTTTCAGAATGGCTCCATGCCGCAGGCAGGTCTCATTGATCTCAGCGATTTCTTCTTTGACATATTCCCAATCTTCACCAATGACCCGACCGATGTTGACGACCATGTCAATCTCCACCGCGCCATCAGCGCAGGCGGTTTCTGTTTCGGCTACCTTGATGGCAGTGGAACTGTTTCCATGGGGGAACCCGATGACCGTACCCACCATGACATCAGAGCCTTCCAGCCATTTAACGGCTTTTTTGATCGCATAAGGCTTGATGCAGACCGACGCAGCATCATATTGCATGGCGAGTTCGCAGCCGGCTTTCAGATCATCATCCGTCATGGTGGGATGCAGGAGTGAATGATCAATCATTTTGGCAAGTTCTTTGACCTGAGGAATCATTGATGAGATGTTGTAGATGGAATAAATTGTCGAAGATATGTGTGGCTTTGTTTCAAAGCTTTGATTCGATTGTCCAGACTGCCTTCATAGGCTCGATCTTCTACTTCCACGCAGACCGGGCCATCATAGCCAGTAGAAGTTAAGATAGAAAAGAAAGCCCCCCAATCCACATTGCCCAAACCAGGCAGTTTGGGTGTGTGCCAGAGGTTGGGTGGCGACATGATGCCATGAAGGTCCAGCAGATGTTGATCAACACGAACATCCTTGGCGTGGATGTGGAATAATTTATGAGAAAAATCCCGCATGGGAGTGAGATAGTCCATATGTTGCCAGATCATGTGGGATGGATCATAATTGAGGCCAAAATGATCGCTCTCAATGGTCCCATACATACGCCGCCAAATGGCGGGTGTGGTGGCCAGATTCTTCCCCCCGGGCCATTCATCATTGGTAAAGATCATCGGGCAGTTTTCAATCGCGATCCGCACATTTTTGCTTTCGGCGAAAGCCACCAGTTCTGACCAAAGCTCGGTAAAGCGCGGCCAGTTGTCATCCACACTTTTGGTATGATCGCGCCCCACAAAGGTATTTACCTGATTGATCCCCAATATGGCCGCTGCATCGATCACTTTTTTGATATGATCAATGTAGACTTGCCCCTCAGATTCATCACCCACCAATGGATTGGGATAGTAGCCCAAACCACTGATGGTAACGCCTGTTTGTTGCACCAACTTATGTACTTCCCTGGCTTCTTCTTCTCCAAAGTGTGTAACATCGATGTGGGTAACCCCGGCGTACCGCCTTTCGGCTTTGCCTTTGGGCCAGCACATGATTTCGACGCAGTCGTACCCAATGTTGGCTGCGATGGTGAGCACTTCTTTAAGACTTTGGTCTGGTAAAATGGCAGAAACGAATCCGAGTTGCATATGGCTTTTTGATGGATTGACAGCAACATACAGAATTCGTTTGGGATAGGTGTCCTGATATGGAAAGCAGGACGCCTGGTTGAGATTCATCTGGGAATCTGTAGTTTTGGCCTATGCCTGAACAGATCCCTCCTCCAAGCGGCCCCAACCATCAGATCCTCCTGGATCTGGTGCGCAAAAAAATGCCTTTTGGCAAATATGCCGGGCGTTTGCTGTGCGACCTGCCCGTACACTATCTGGAGTGGTTTCAGCGGGAAGGCTTTCCTAAAGGTAAGCTGGGGCAGCAGTTGGCGACGCTGTATGAGATCAAGACCAATGGTCTGGAAGAGATTCTGCATCGCCTGCGGCGAATGTAGGACATCAGGAACGAATTGTTTAGGCACTTTTAGCGCATCAGATGCGGTCTTGGTGCATCGGAACGGGTCTTGGTGCATCGGAGCGGGTCTTGGTGCATCGGAGCGGGTCTTGGTGCATCGGACATAGGACGCGGTTTTTAGCACATCGGACGCGGTCCGATGCTACTTATCCTTAATCCGCATACACTTCCACCACCACATCAATCTCAACTGGAATGTTTCCAGGTAGCCCCGCCATCCCGACCGCAGCACGCGCGTGTTTGCCTTTTTCACCAAAAACGTCCACCATCAGATCGGAAAAGCCATTGACGACCTTGGGTTGATCGGTGAAATCAGGGGCACTGTTGACCATGCCGACCACCTTGACGATGCGTTTGACTTTGCGGAGGTCGCCGAGTTCGGCTTTGAGAACGGCCATCTGCTTGATGGCAATTTCGCGTGCGGCGGCATAGCCTAGTTCGATCGTCAGATCACTCCCGAGCTTGCCTTCCATGCGTTCCTGTCCGGGCAGACCAGGTCCTTTGCCAGCCAGGAAAAGGAGATTTCCGGTGCGAACGGCATTGACATAATTGGCCACTGGTTTGGAAACTTCCGGTAGTTGGATGTTGAGCGCGGCCAGCTTTTGTTCCGGCTGATAGTCAGCGGGTGGGACTTCTTTCTGAGGTCCTGGCTGACAGGCAAACAACAGGAGGGGGAGGAAAATCAGGTACTTTTGCATGGGAATTTATTTGTCTCAATTAACGTGAATTTTAGACAAGCGAATACTATATCTATCTGATTATCAGCATATTTACCCTTCTATTGTTCTTTTTCTGTGATAAAAAGAACCATAAATAAAGACGGAAAAATGCTTCCTACGCACAATCCATCGCCTCACCCCAATGCCTGTCCCGTACCCCGATACGGGATTCCGCCAGGCCAACGCGCTTTTTATGCTTTATGCCCAAGCTTTTCAAGATGCTTAAACAAAACTGAGGTTCAATTAACACTTTCGTTACCACCAATGCCAGACGTGGGATTTTTTGATAAGATCCAGTGGTTTTTGTCGACGAAGATTCTCCTTTTGCCTCTTCCTGTACGAACGGTTTAAACGCTTTTTACATTCTTTATCTGGGGATAATTTCGAAGAACGACCATCCTTGATTGTTTGCCTTCCTTCATCTGGATACATAACCCACCCAGGCAACTTATGATGGTATTTTCTGATCG
>JBCBZF010000091.1:0-10717 GCA_039815525.1 Bacteroidota bacterium
GCCATCCCTTATGTCGCTAAACTGAGTGGTGCAGCCTGGGTAGGTTTGAATCTCGATGATTCAATCAATGCGCCGGTTCATAAATTACTGGTAGACGGTAATACTTTGTATGCTGGCGGAGACGTTCATGATGCCAGTTTTCAGCCAACATTTGGCTTGGCGAAGTACGAAAACGGGAACTGGAATCGCCTGCTCAACACCCAATTCCATCAAACCCTGGACTCTGCGGTAACGGCAAGTGTCATGGACATGCAGCTATACAACAATCAACTAATTGTGAGCGGAACCTTTGGGTATATGAGTCAATTCGTTGTTGGTGATTTGGGTCCTTATCTGGCCCGGTTTCAGAATGGGTATCTGGAAGCGATAGCTGCGCCAAATGCGCCGGTGTATGTCCTGGATGCCTACGATGACCAGCTCATTTCTGGTGGCGCATTTACACACAATGACACCCATCCATTTTCTTCCAGTCCGACAAACTTCATCATGGCTTCCAATCTTTGGACCACTGGTTTGCCCAAAACGCCCGGAGCGGTTTCGGTTCGGGTCGAGCCGCATCCCCTGCGGAGCCAGAGTTTGATTCGTTTCACACTGCCTCAAGGTGTAGGCGTGAATCCACAATTGAAGATCATGACGGTCCATGGACAACAAGTGAATTGCCCGTACGAAGTGCGGCCGGATGGGATACGTTTGCAGCGGGCTAGTCTGGCCTCAGGTTATTATCTGTTTGAAATCCGCACTGAAAGTCATATCATCGCCAGAGAGAAGTTGGTGGTGGAATAACATCTATCGGTAGCTTCTATTTGCAAAATGAGCTACCGGATCAGAGATATTGCCCTGGCCAGCCTCGGCCTGATCATGTTTGCGCCATTGATGGTGTTGATCATGATCGGGCTGTGGCTTAGTCAGGGCAATGTTTTTTTCAGACAAAAACGTCCCGGTCTGCATGAAAAGTCTTTTGTCCTGATCAAATTTTCTACCCTTTACGATATCATGCCCGGCGAGGAAGAAGCTGCCAATCAACAAGCCCGCCTGACACCTTTAGGCAAAATCCTTCGCAAGCTTTCATTGGATGAATTGCCCCAGCTCATCAATGTCGTTAAGGGAGACATGGCACTGGTCGGTCCACGTCCGTTGTTGATGGCCTATTTGCCTTTGTACACCAGTGAGGAAAGAAAGCGACACGAAGTTTTGCCTGGCATCACCGGCTGGGCGCAGGTAAATGGCCGAAATCAGATCAGTTTTAAGGAAAAATTTGCCTACGATCTCTGGTACATTCAGAATCGATCTCACGGCCTTGATCTCAAAATCATGGTCATGACCATTGGAAAGGTTTTTCGACGGGAAGGCGTCTATCAGAATACAAAAACGACTGCCGAAAAGTTTGACGGAAGCAATTAGCCGACCCGCACCACCAGATCTTCTTTGTCAATCATCTCTCCGAAAGAGGTCAGGTGCATGCCCAGGCCTGTCGCCATTTGAACAAACTCTTTTTCGTACTCCCGCACCACCGCAATCAACAGGCCGCCACTGGTCTGCGGATCACAGAGAATGTTGCGCTGAGCATAGCTGATTTCTCCCACCTTGTGGCCATAGCTGTCCCAGTTGCGTTGGGTCCCACCGGGAACACAGCCTTCTGCAATGTAGTGGTCCAGATCAGGAATGACCGGAATCTGCAATGGATGAATGACAGCACTGGTCCGGCTGGCCTCACACATTTCGATTAAATGCCCCAGAAGGCCGAATCCAGTTACATCCGTCATGGATTTGACGTAGGGGTAGCGGGCAAAAATCTCTCCACAATCATTGAGTTTGACCATAGACTGTAGGGCAGTATCAGCATGTTCTGCCTGGAGTTTGCCCTGCTTTTGGGCAGTGGTCAAAATGCCCACCCCCAATGGCTTGGTCAGAAAAAGTTTGCTACCGGGCAAAGCACCGCCGTTGCGACGAATGCTGCCGACATTGACTTTGCCGGTTACAGCCAGTCCAAAGATAGGTTCCGGGCTGTCAATGCTATGTCCACCAGCCAGAGGAATTTTGGCTTCAGAACAGGCTGCTCGCGCACCTTCTATGACTTTTCGGGCCGCTTCTGGTGGCAGTTTATCTACTGGCCAACCCAAAATTGCCACGGCCATCATCGGCTTTCCACCCATTGCATAGACATCGCTGATGGCATTGACAGAAGCCACCCGGCCAAAATCAAATGGGTCATCTACAATCGGCATGAAAAAGTCGGTGGTACTGATCACCGCTGTACCATCGCCAAGGTCGTAGACGGCTGCATCATCCCGGGTATCATTTCCTACCAATAAATTGGGATCGGATAGGACGTGTTGGGGAGAATGGAGAATCTGGTCGAGTATTTTTGGGGAAATTTTACACCCACATCCAGCACCATGGCTGAATTGAGTCAATTTGATTTCTTCACCTTTGATCATGTAGCAATTCGTTCATTTGTACAAAAGGCCATCAGCTCCTCCGCCGCATACTGCGGGTCGTCCTGGTCAAAGCAAAGGTGGTAGACGGAAGCGGACTGTGCTTTCTTCTGTAAACCAAAGGTATAAGCTTTGTCATAATATTTCAACGTGATTTGTGCGACGAGGGCAAAGTTGCCGTTTGAGAGGGCAAGCTGCGCCCGTTGATGGTGCTGTCCACCGAGTCGTTTGCGAATCCGGTCAATGGATTCGGCCAGTTTTTCGGGCGGAAAAATGGCATATTCATCGATGAGTCGATTGATGCGGGCCGCATCGGGGATGGTCACATCGATTAAGGGAGCGGCTTTCATTTGTGTCCAAAAAGCATCCGGAATGTAGACCCGGCCGATAGCATGGCTTTCATCCTCCACCCAAATGCGGCGGTTTGGATCGAGCGGCCGCAACGCCTGCGCAAGATCATTTTCAAACTGTTCTACCTGCGGTTGGGGTTGATGGCCGAGGCCGCCAAAGGCGGAGCCTTTGTGGCGGGCGATTGCTTCGAGATCAATGATTTGTTCACCCTTTGCCGCCAACGCCTTAAGAATATCGGTTTTGCCACTCCCGCTTTTTCCTCCTACCACAATCAAGGGCCACTTCTGGGCAAATATATCATGGCAATTCTGTCGAAAGTTTTTGTAGCCTCCGGCCAGAACCGATACTTCAAATCCTGCTTTATCCAGCAACCAGGCTACACTTTCACTGCGCATCCCGCCTCGCCAACAGTGCAGGAGGATACGTTTTCCACTTGCTTGATTCTGTACGGCACGGACCAGTTCACCCATTTTCGGACCGACCAGGTCTAAGCCTTTCAATACCGCCTGATCCCGCCCTTGCTGTTTGTACAAGGTACCCACTTCTGCCCTTTCTGCGTCTGTAAACAAGGGCAGATTGATTGCATGTGGGATATGTCCTTTGGCAAATTCTTTGGGTGCCCGTACATCAAAAGCGGGCTGCCCAGCTGCCTGCTGGACAAGGAATGTTTCTATGGGAAGCGTTTGGATCAATTTGGGGGCTTGAAGACGTAAAGATAGGCTTTCTTTGGCAGAGGCTTTTCTCGCTAGAAACAAAAAGCGGCCCGCATACGCGGAACCGCTCTTCCCCATGAGACGACGACTACGTCGCGCACACACTTATCCTACTTCAATGTCCCTGGCCGGTTTGGCAATGGCTTCATCAATTTTAGGCAATACCACTGAAAGAATGCCATTGACATAGTTGGCACTGATGCCTTCGGTATTAACTGTTTTGGGCAGGCCAAAACGTCGCTCAAACTTGTTGAAGTTAAATTCACGTCGATTGTACACCGGCTGATCTCCCTCTGTCTCTTTCTCCACCTTGATGTGAAGGTTTTTCTCTTCAAGTCTCAGGTGAAAATCTTCTTTTTGTAAACCAGGCGCGGCCAACTCGATCAAAAAGCTTTCATCTGTTTCAATGATGTTGACTTTGGGACTGTTCTGGATGTAATCAGATCCGATAAATTGTCCCAGATCATGTTGAAGCCATTTTTTCAAATGCTTGCGATGCGCAGCAGATGGTGAACGATGGTAAAGCATATCTTAAACTGTTTTGTTGTTGTAAATTGACTGACACGACTATCTTGGCAAGTCTGATGCCATTGAAAAATATATGCCATTTTGACACAACCTGCCGAGTAAAAACTGCCAATATGGCAAAAACGAATGAAAGAGTGCTGCCAAAATGGTTATGGTTTCTGTTGAAGCTGATGTAATTTGTTGTAACAAACCCAACTATCTGGCAATTCATGCATCGCCTAAGCATCCTTTTGACCTTTGCTTTGCTTCCATCAGGCTTTCTGTTCGGCCAACGTAGCCATACCATTTCTATCGGTGTTGGCACGACCTACTACTATGGGGATTTGACCGACCAATTCAACAATGCGCTGGTCAGACCAGGCATCAGCGCCTATTACCAGGGTTATCTGAAGCCTCAGATGGGACTTCGATTTGGCCTTACACATGGCACCATTGGTGCCTCTGATGCACAAGCCAATGACCCTACCCGCGTCAAACGCAATCTTCACTTTCGCTCTCCTCTGACTGAGTTGAGTGCGGCTTTTGTCTTCGAGTTTATTAAAGACAAAGATTTTGGGCGTTCATGGAAGCAATCGCGGCATTTTACGCCTTATGCGTTCAGCGGTGTGGCCTTATTTGCCTTTCGGCCTCGCGCGGAGCTCAATGGGGAGTGGATCGAATTACAGCCTTTGGGAACAGAGGGACAATATGCAGGGAGTCAGTATCCGCAGCCTTACAAACTCTTACAAGTCAGTTTGCCTTTTGGCATCGGCCTGAGCTATCGCTTCCTGCCACAATGGGGCATCAACCTTGAGGTTGCCTATCGTAAAACCTTCACCGATTTTCTGGATGATGTCAGTACCAGTTACGCCGAACCTGAATTACTGCTTGAAAGCGGGGGACAATTTGCACCATTGCTGTCCAATCGCTCCAGCGACTTTTTCCAGGCTGGCGACCAACGCGGCAATCCGGAGCAGAAAGACAGCTACTTTTTTTCCATGTTTTCACTGACCTACTACTTAATCGACAGATACTGATGGGAGGCGGCGGGTTAGAAGATAGAGAAACGATATTTACGCTCACCTGACACCTTAAAAGCTCCCACATCAAGTTTGGGACAGCGCTCTCACCTTTTCATCAACAAGACCACTGCGTGAGCAATCATGCTTTCTTCCCGGCCGACGGCGTCGGTTTTCTCGTGCGTGGTGGCCTTAATGGATACATTCTCTGTGTTGGTCTGGAGGATGCCGGCAATTACTTCCTGCATGGCGGGAATGTGGGGATTGATCTTGGGTTTTTCAGCGATAATGGTGCAGTCCAGATTGCCCAATTCATAACCACGCTCCGTGATCAGACGATAGGCATCTCCCAGAAAGATGCGGCTGTCAGCATTTTTATAGCGGGGATCAGTGTCAGGAAAGTGAAAACCGATGTCCCGCAAACTGAGCGCCCCCAGCATGGCATCGCAGATGGCATGCAAAAGTACATCCGCATCTGAATGGCCCAACAGACCGGTCGTATGTTCGATTTCGATCCCGCCCAGGATCAATTTCCGCCCTGAGGTCAGGCGATGGGTATCATAGCCGAAGCCAATCCGAAAGGCTTGTGTCATGAGGATGTTACTTTTGACATATTGGTCGGCACATTTCTCTAAGATTTGGCAAAAAGACCTGGCCTTCCATGCATTTGGGCTCGAATATCGACAATTACCCATCTGCACGAAAGACCAAGCATGATTTATCGGACCAGGAGTCGCGATACGGCCAGATTTTTTTCGCCTTGATAAAGCCGAATGATCAACAAACCGCGCGCAAATGAATCGGTCGCCAATTTTCCAGAGCCTGATAGTGGTTGATTCAGGATTTCCTGCCCCATTGTATTGACAATTTGTACGGATACATTTTGTAAGTCCCCCACATCAAATGGAAGAGACTCTCCTCTGACAATTGCATTGGATGTGATCAAGGGCTTCATCTTTCCATCTCTCAGACGATTCAGTTTCCGGTCATCGCAATCATCCGTATCATATTGTGCAGAAGCAGTGTTAGAGGCACCGCATTGGTTGTAGACCGAAACAAAAACAGACAATCCTCCCGCGGAAAGTGGCTCAAACTGCAGCCCGTAATCCGCAGTAGTCGGATCAGCCGGATTCGTTGGATTCAGAAAGTTGATGTTGGTTCCGCTCCAGACCGTCGTATAGCTCTGGGAAGGTGGTGTGGCCGTGAGCAGGACGTTCCAGTGTGGATGTTGGGAAGGAAAGCCTCCACAAGTACCCAAATCGAGGCTCACAGACGGGATGGGCACATCACTGTCGATGTTGGTTAGATAGGTCAATCCATTGTTGAAGGGAATGGCATCATTGCATCCTGTTCGGGTGACCACCAGCTTTAACGTATTGGTACTCTGGGCACCGGTTACCTGCACTTGAACTTGTTGTAAATCATTTTGTCCAAGCAGTTGAAGTTGCGAACCACCCACAACCTCCCAGTCATAAACATAGCTGCCGGGCCCCTGACTCTCTGCCACTAAAACGGCATCAATGGTCAGGATGTCTCCCACGCAATGTTTTTCAGTGATGTCATTGTCGATGGCGAATTGGAAATCACAGGTGCGGGCTGGAACACCAGGAAATGTTCTTCCTCCTCCGCCACCAATTTGAAGGATGTCATCATCCTGTGCGATTGCAAAACCTGGACTAAGGAAAGTGGCAATGAGGAGGAAAACGAAGGTAATTGTGATACTTGTACTTTTTGCTTTCATGCTGTAACAGTTAGGGACGAATGGTGAATAGCAGTCGCATGCAGGCAAAAAAAGCCCATTCGTTGCGACGGCTCCGGGACAATCATTGAAGCTGATTCCCTTGTTACAGAAGAAAGACGGAGGTCTCAGTCTCCGATCACGGAAGATCGATAAAATGTATCTCAGAGAGATTGTTTGGATTCCTGGATGAGTGCTTGTTTCGGAAGCTACCAGCCATTATCCACTAAGCCAAAATACCAGCCAAAGAGATAGGCTTTCTTGATTTTGACGGTTTCACCAGGCGAGAGACCTTTCCACAGATCATAGCTGATCTGTTCCAGATGTTGACTGCCATTGTTTTCGCGGATGAGGATGTAATATTTCTCCGTTCGGTCCCCATTCTTCCAATTGCGGCCACTTTTGACCGATGGAACGGAAGGCCATTGTGGCTTCTGGTCATCAGCGGAACTGTGCAACAGATTTTCCGCTCGTGCGACCCATTCCATCACTTTGTAGCGGTATTTGGTCTGAAAAACCGGTACCTGTTCATAGATCGGTTCTTCATAGTTTTCCTGCCGGTTTTCGTAAATGGTCCGGCTGCAATACACATCTTCAAAATAGCCATTGCCCCGATCTCTTTGCCCACAGACATAGCGTTCTTCTCCAACTGGCACCTGAACCGTCCGGGTCCGGGTTTCATAGCCACGTAAGACCTGATCATAATGATGAATGGCCCGAAAAGAACTCACATCAAAGGCATTGGCCGGATGGCTCCAATCTTCATGCTGTACGGCTTCATTGTGGAGGACTTGCAGGGTACGCTCCCACTTGAACTGATCAATGTTGGCATCCACCTGACGCGGAACCGAGCGCAGAAAAAGATAGCCACCAAAGAGAATCAGTCCAGCCAGTAAAAGCCAGCGCAATGGATGTTTACGCTTTGGAACCGCTCGCTGTTGACGCGCTTTCTCCAAAGGATGGATGGTGCGTTCCCGTTCAAAACTCTCTTCCGGCACTTCACCGGTTTTGTATTCCCGGACTTGCAGATCGACGTCCTCGCTTTTCTCATCGCGGGGATTGCCGCAGGACTGACAGATGAGATGAACGTGTTTGTTCTGGTTGCTACAATGCCCACAGATCCAGTCTGGTCCTGCCTTGGCTTCTTCCAGTCGCACCTCGTCTTCGACGATCTCCGCATCCGTCGGCAGATAAAAGCGGACATTTTCCGGGCGGGGCGAGCCACAGTTATGACAGCGGGTTTCCGGACCAAGGTTTCCCTTTGTCCCACATACCGTACAATCCCAGCGTCCTACTCTGATGGCCATAATTCAATTGTGTCTGATCAGCAGATCCAATTTTTGTCCAGAAGTTGTGATCGAAAGAAAATTAGTACGCTTTTCCCGGCTCTCAAAATGGGGAGGGGAAAGAATGTGTTTAGATTACATTTCATTATCCCCACTTCGTGTTTTTGTATGAATACAACTTCTTCTCTCAGAAGATAATGAACATAATGCGGCAATGATAAAAAGACTACTCGTTAGTTTTGTGGAATTCAACAAACATAAAATAGTTTCCTGAGAGATCACTAAGGGGCAATTCGTTATCATTTTGCGAGGATCATATACGCAACCAAGCGTTTCCTGAAACCTCCGTAGTGCAAGGGAGAAGGTATTCAGGATTTGTTTTTCAGGAAACGGCCTCTTTTTGAAAGGGTCCAGAAAGAAAAGTTTGTAGAATGTTCAATTCCAAACAAATCCTAAACTCACATCTCCACCCCATGCTTCTCTTTCAAATGCACGGCAAAGTCATCCGCCTTCGGATCGTCTTGCAGTCGCAACACCAACACCATGTTGATCAGGGCTTGTTTGTAATCCGGATCAAAAGCCAGTGCCTTTTCCAATAACTTCTGTGCCTGCCGGACTTTGCGCTGATTGAGCTTGACGAAAGCGAGATTGGCGAGGATGCGTTTGTCAAAAGGTTTTTTCTGTAAGAGTATCGTCAGCATCTGATCGACTTCCGGCAAAACAGTCGCATCCCCCTGTCGGGCTTTGAGCAACATAATCGCTGATTTGATGCCCGCTTCCAGCGCGTCAGGATTCTCCGCAAAACTTTGCGTATAGGCTAGCTGCGCCGCACTGAAGTCGCCCATGGCTTCGTACAGTTCACCTTTGAGAAAAAGACTCTCTGCGTCATCTGGATAACTTGCCAGTGCGGCCAAGCCCTCAGGAGATTTTCCGTTCAAAAGTGCAAAGCGCGCCCGGCTCATGGGATCAGCCCGCTGGATGCCTTGGGCGGCGCGCTGCAAATGCTTGGGATCAGCCTCATGATTTTCGAAATAGCGCATCCAGGCCACACTTTCCACGGCTGGATCAGGCTGGCTGTCCGTTGCACAACGTAAGCGCAAAAAATCCTGAATGTCTGCTACATTTTGCTGCTGACTGCTGTCCACCACCCGGATGAAATGATCGTGAAAGCGCACATGGGGAATGTCAGAGGTGCCTCCCTGGGGCATGTGGCAGCTGATACAATTGCCTTCCATGCCGACTGGTTCTGCGCACAAGACTTCCTTTTCGGGACGATGACAGCTCTGGCATTGACGGATGTAAACAGTGCTATCGGTGATGGCGATGCTTTTGTGGGGATTGTGGCAGCTGGTGCAGGTTAATTGGCCGTCAGATTGGCGGAAGCACTGAGCGAGTTGGAGGCGCTCGGCATGTGAGGCGATGCCGAAGGCATTCTGATCGGGATTTTGTTCGATGAAGACATCCATCACTTCATTCAGATGCATAACCGGCCGGAAATCTTCAATGTTTTTTCCGTCCCGAAACACATTCACGCCCTGCAAATGACACTGCTGGCAGACATCAAACTGTTTGTCAATGGGAAGCTTGGCAGGATTGACAATAGAATAATCGATTTCTTCTCCTACATCAATCAACTGACCTTCTTGTATCAACCGAATGTGTTCTGCACCAGGACCGTGACATTTTTCGCAGTCGATACCCAATGCGATTTTTTTGTAGCGGTTTTTGCTTCCTGCCACAAAATCGACCTTCCCCGTATGACAAGCCATACACTCAAGCCCAATCTCCCGGTCAAAGCGAGAATTATTCACTTCATAGCCCGGACTCACATCCCAAATCTGTTTATTGACATACCAGGTGAGTGGCATTTCATACAAAAAGCCTTTCCGCTGCATCAGATAAGATCGTGTCTGATGACCTGATCCAACCACGAAATCGACTTTTTCCAGACGTTGATATACGGTATCGTTTTTCTTCAGACGAAACTCCCGCATAAACATTTCGTCTTCTCTCCATTCAGCCCGATAGTAAAAGTCTTTGGCTGCATCATAAACCGCGGCCTGGGAAAAATCTTCTATGGTCTGGCTGGTATCCGGTCGATAAAAAGAATGTCCCATGCCAGTCTGAACATAAGAATCATAAATCCGCTGATGACAACTTTGACAGGAAGCCATGCCAGTGTATGTATTGGTCAGTTTAAAACTGGCGTAGGTTTGCTCTTGCGTACAGCGCACCAAAAACAAACTCACAAAACTGATCAGAATCACCAACAGGCTGAGACGTTTTCGTATGTATTCCCATTCAAAGCCACGCTGGGTCAGGAAGCGGGCCAATTTTTGTTTGCGTTGCTCTTTTCCTTCTCCCACCAGTTCTTTCAGTTTTTTATCCGCTACCGCATCAAAACCAGCCTGATATTCGGTTTCCGGGATTTCTTCTGCGAAGACTTTTTCAATTAAATGAACAGGAATTTTCTTCTGCTTGAGCGCGTGGCGAATTTTATTCTTCCCCCATTTTTTATGGTAAAATTTGCCCCGGCTGAAAGAGCGGACGTAACGTTCCTCATCCCAGAATTTTTCGGCTTGAAGCATCCCCATGATGATGGGCCAGTCTTTAGTGGGAATGCCATTGTCCCGCAATTTTTGTTCTATCTCGGAAAAAGGATGATTTA
>JBCBZF010000617.1:0-4457 GCA_039815525.1 Bacteroidota bacterium
ATTTTTTTTACCCTTCACGGACTGTGTCACCGTGACGACATTGCCTACTGTTTTTGACTCACCATCTAATAACGCCTGAAGTGATTGGGCTAGCTCGGGATCCGGCAGAAAGTCTTAGAAAGGTCCTAGTGCTCTGTCAAACTTAAATATGCGGGTTGCCAAAACGCCATTTAACCGAAATAGAGGCGGTTCTTTAGCGATAAAAAGAAGACCACTAATCCGAACACTAAGACTTGACAAAGCACTAGATCCGGGTCAATTTTACGGGATACGTTTTACCTGAATACCATTGCGGGACATAGAGGTTTTCGTCCTGATCCACACAGACATCATGCGGATTGAGGAAAGAAAGTCCATCGTAGTCCGGTTCGGTTAGCACGCCCTCTGAAAAACCTGGTGCAGAGGCACCTGGTAGCGACACAACTTTATTGTTTTTGTCCATGACCATCACAAAGCCATCGTAAGTCCACCAGTCTTTGCTTACAATCACTGCGAAATACAGGTTTTTACCATGAATGACCGGCCGACAAATCCAGCAGCCCGGGGTCTTGATGGTTTCGAGATGCTTTCCGTCCAATGAAAAACGTTTGAACTCTTGTTTGGCACGGGAGGTGACCAACAGGCTGAGATTTTGGGGATCGCGGGTGTCGAGTGTAACCCCATGTGCATTTTGCAATTGCGCTTCACCATCTCCTTTGCCACCAAAGGTTCTGATCAGTTCTCCTTTGTGGTTGTAATGCAAAATATAGTCTTTGCCATAGCCATCGGCCACATAAAAATCGCCATTGGGTGCTACGGCTACTTCGGTGGGTTTGTATTCAGTTTTTTCTTGGTAGAGACCCGTATCAAAAGGCGCATTCAGCGTCATCAAAATTTGACCGTCCATGGTACATTTGTAGACCTGATTCTGTTCTGAATCTGTTATGAAGAGAAATTCTTCATCATTTTCTTTCGCCAGGGTCAGACCATGTGCACCAATCCAGTTTTGGGTCCAGGTTTGGAGAACTTTCCCATCAGCATTGTAGATGATGACATTGTTTTTGACATGGTCGGTCAGCAAAATGAGTCGCCCTTTGCTATCCTGAACCATTTCGTGGCAGTTTTTGACCGGGATACGGTGTGGGTGTTGATTGCCCCATTCTTTGTCAATGGCATAGCGATGGCTGCCGTGGCCGATGATGCGTTCTGCAGTTGGCGGTTGTCTGCGGGAAAATGCGAATGAAAGGTTGAGGCCCATTGAACCACCAATCAAGGCTGTATTTCGGAGAAAAGTGCGTCGATTTTGCATAGATACAAACAAGGAAATTTTAGCAGCAAAATCCATCCCGCATCTTTTCCCTCAGCTTCGCATCAACAGATCCAGTCCGCCAAATAATCCCGCTCCACCGATCGCCAGCCACGAAAGCCAGTCGGTGAATTGATTCTTGGGATGCCAAAGCGCGAGGATGTGTAAGCCGATATGCACCATGAAAAAGATGTCCAGGCCGATCACGACATTTTCTGCAACGACACTTGTCCCAAAGACACCCCAGAACAGCAAGATGTACAGTGGAATGTGTAAAAGTGTGAAGGTTTGATAAGCCAATTTCTCGTCCTGAATCAGGTGCAGACCAGGGAAAAGGGTCCATTCTTTACACCTAATCGCATCCATTTCATGGGTCAGAATACAGGCAACCGCTGTGATGAAAAGCAGATTTTCGTTCATAATGGTTCCATGTAGCAGCGGTCGCTGACCGCTGCTACTGTTATTCAAAATCAAAAATTTCCCTGTTAGAATCCGCTAGCCCCAAATCCAGTGCTACGCCCGCAGCAAATTGCTTTCCCGCCCAAACATGTTCACACTCAGTGCGACCGCTCCCACAGCCAATGCAATCAAGGAGACAAATACCAATGCCAGCAAGCCATAGTTAATGGTGCCAGCAATGATTTCCTTGCTGCTCAAGGCAATGTTGAGAATGGGGATCAAAGCCGTGCCTACATTCAATTCCATGCCAGGAAGCAAACCCAGAGCCGCTGGAATAATGACCAGAATGTTCATTGGCCCAATCATGCTTTGGGCTTCTTTAAAGCCTTTGGCATAGATTGAAACCGGAATCAGGACTCCAGCAAAGAAAATCGCCAGTGGAATGATCATCGCCAGCAGGACCAGTAAGCTGTCAAACTGCGCCACGTCCGCCACGATACCGGAAATTTTATCTGGAATTGGCAGAATGAAAACGGTCAGTGCCATGCCGAGCAGGGTGATCAAAGCGGTGATGATACCAGAAACGGATACCACGATCATTTTCCCAAAGAGAATGTGGAGCCGATTGACCGGAGACGTCAGAATGGTTTCCAGCGTGCCACGCTCTTTTTCCCCTGCAAACAAATCAATGGCTGGATACATACAGCCCATGAAACTGAAGAGAATGAAAATGTAGGGCAAAAAACCACCAATGGCTTTGCCAACTACTTCCTGTACACCGGCCACATTGTGGTCATCGTCGATATTGACCGGGTCAATGTTTTCTGGTGTCAGCGATAAAGTTGCCAGGCGTTGATCCATGAGCGCATTGGAAAAAGAATCCAAAATCGCTTTGCCACGGTCCTTGATCTTGTCATCAGTGGTGGATTTGTGAAAAAGCTGGATGGATCCGGTTTGCAGCGAATCAATGGCTTCGTCAAAAGCAGGATCCACGACAAAGGCTAGCTCCATGCTATCGTCTTTGATCAGCTGGGCGGCCTGAGCCGTATCGGTGATGCCTTCAACCAGTTTGGTATTGTCCCAGCCTTCGATCAGGGGCTTAAGGGCAGGTGCATTGCCATTGTCAATCAGGGCAATGCGTAATGTTTTATTGGCGGTTTTCTTGGACTGTGCTGAACCAATGGTGGCCGTGATAAAGATAATGGCCGGAAACAGCAGCAGTGGCAGCACGATCATCATGATCAGGGTCCGGCGATCACGGATGCTGTCCAAAAACTCTTTGCGGGCGACAGTGAGAATTGATTTCATTGTAAAAAAGTGTGTGAGAGTGGATTAGGAAACAGCAATGGGTTGATTGACAGTCTGGATAAAGGCATCGGTGAGAGTATGCCCGGTCCATTGTTCGCGAAAATCATCCATGGTGCCTGAAAACTTGAGTTGACCCTGATGAATGATGGCCAAATCATCGCAGAGCAGATCCACTTCCGTCATGATGTGGGAGGAGAAAATCACTGTCTTGCCCTGCTCTTTGCAGGATCGAATCAGGGAGATAATGTGTTCGGCCGTGATCACGTCCAAACCTGAGGTTGGTTCATCAAATACCACCACTTCGGGATCATGGATCATGGTGCGGGCAATGGAAACCTTTTGCTTCATGCCAGTAGACATCTGTCCGATGCGTTTGTGCGCAAATTCATTGATGCCCAGCAGCTCGAATAGCTCTTCTTTCCGCTGTTTGAAAAGCTGCGGGTCCATTTCGTAGAGATCCGCAAAGTACTTGACCACTTCGCTGGGGGTGAGACGCTGGTACAAACCGGTGCTGCCCGTGAGGAAACCAATGCTGGCCCGCACTTTTTCGGGCGCTTCTTTCACACTGTGCCCGGCGACTGTGATGCGTCCACGGCTGGGTTGAAGAATGGTGGCAATCATGCGCAGGGTCGTGGTTTTCCCGGCTCCATTGGGGCCAAGCAGCGAAAATATCCGTCCCGGCTGACAGCTAAAACTCACGTCCTGCACCGCATGGATCTGGGCCTGTTTGGTGGCGGCTTCCTTGCGCTGCTTTTTGCTGAGATGAAAAGTTTTGAAAAGGTGTTCGACAGTAATCATACACAAAAATCGTTCATCATTTTATCATTAGTGTCAGAAACACAGAAAATCTTACACTTTCGTGTTTCCTTTTGTTAAATTGGCGTCTTCAGCGTTCAAAATTGTTATGGAACCTACATCGCACCGCAAAACCACTACCGAAATCACCGTCAGAAGTTGGACGCTGGACCTATATGGACAGGTGAGCAATGCCAAATTTCTGGAATTTCTCGAAGAAGCCCGTTGGAATCACTTCGAAGGCTTTTTTGAGTCCGGCATGTTCATGGATCTCGGATTGGCCTTTGTGCTCGTCAACATCAATGTCGATTATCACCGGGCTGCCTATCTGGGCGATGTACTCGACATCGAAACTGAGATTGATCGGATTGGTGAAAAGAGCATTACCCTCAAACAAAACATCATCCATCGTGCCAAACAAAAGCCCATTCTGGACAGCCAGGTAACCTTTGTGGTGAAAGACCTGGAAAAAGGCGTGGCTGTACCGATTACTGGTCGGATGCGGGATATGTTTTTGCGGGAGGCGTAAAGGCGCTTGGTGTCATTTCTCGACAAAGCTACGTACTTCAAGGAGAATTACTCGTCCTCAGAACAAATGCATAAATAGTTGTACCGGAAGCGAAATACTTTGGGAAAGCAAAAGCATTTTTCTTTTCGGCAACCCCAGGAA
>JBCBZF010001101.1:0-2382 GCA_039815525.1 Bacteroidota bacterium
CATACCGACTAAGGTCTGAAAGTCGACGACGCCTTTCCCTGCCGGCTGCACAACCCCCGCCGCGTCCCGATCTTTGGCATGGACCACGACGACCCAGTTGTGCAGCTTTTCCCATGCGTCCATCATCCGCATGCGGGCTTCCACCTCATCTGCCTTTTCAAACAGATTGGCTGGGTCAAAAATGATCGCAACCCGGGGGGAATTAATCTCCCGCAACATTTTTTTTGCCAGATCCGCATTGCGAATTACATTTCCCATTTCTGGTTCAATGCCCAGCACAACTTCATGTTTCTCAGCGATTTGCACGGCCTTTTCCAGGTTTGCCATCATCTCCCGCCAGACTTCCGGACGGGCATTATCTGGATGCCAGGCCCATTTATCGGTCGGATGTTTGCTGCCACTACAAAGCGTCACCAATCTGGTTCCAATCTGAGGCGCTGAAGCGGCAATTGCATCCAGACTCATCAAGCCATGACTTAGTTTGTCAGGATCGGGATCAACCAGGTTAAAGGTAGCAGAAACACCGGCGAGCTTCATACCAGAGTCATGAATGCTTTTTCTGGTCAGGGCTATGATATGCGGATGAATCTCCAAAGGCAAAGCCTCCAGACCGACCGATAAGTAATTGAAATGGATGAATTCAAATCCCTCAACTACAGCCATTTGCAAGCCTGTTCGAAAGGGGTAATTCGTGTATGTTCTGGAAAAAATACCGGTTTGAATCATCTTTTGTCTGCTCAGGCTCGAAGATACAGCCAAAAAAGGGAAAAAGGATGGACCCTTTCGGATCCACCCCTTTCAAAAGTGGTAGTGGGAAGAATTCCCATTGAATTTATTTCTGGACAACGATCTTTTTCACGGAACGCGTGCTTTCAGAAGAAACAACCACAGTATGCATGCCGGCAGACAGGCTGCCAACTGGCAGTACCCAATTCTGTGCACCTGCAGCTACATTGGTGTATGATTTCTGCATGACAGTACGACCAGCCATGTCCATTACTTCGATGTTGACATCACCAGGCTTATCGAGTGAATAATCAATGATTGCCTCGATTGCAACTGGATTGGGGTAGATGTTGAGCAATGTGTTGTCAATGCTCAGGTCTTCCAAATTGGTGATGTTACTCAGCAAATTAGCGGTTCCATCAGGCAGGACCAGCAACAGACCAAATGCTTCACCGTTTTGGTTAGCAGTTGGATCAAGGAAGCCAGAGGCGAGGATGATTCCTGCGCCACCACCGAGGGTGCTTGCATCAGCATTGAAGGTTCCTACAATGGTACCAGGGTTATCGCCCAGTGCAACTGCCAGGTTGTAATCTGCTGCAGGCAAAGCAAGATGTGGTGTAGCATCTGTATACGCAGCATTGTCAACCAAAGCTCCGGAAGATCCAAAGGCAAGAACATCAACAGTGGGTGCGTCAGTTGCACCGTGGAAGACGCGCAGGTCTACCTCATTCGCATTGCCAGACTCTTCCTGTGCGCCAGTGGCGGCAAAGATTCCAAAAGCAGTTGCAACCATATCAGGGTTCGCAGCAAACATCATTGGATCCAATACACCATTGGCAATCAGGTGGTAGCTCTCACCGTCCGTCAGGGTAGCAGGAATGGTCGCAATAGCATCTGCGATGCTGGTACTGTTTGGTCCGGCAACCACGATATCAATTTCATATCCCGTTGGAAGGTCCACAAAAGCCGTCGCAGTACGGAAATCGAAATCATCAAGGAAGAGGGTGTCAGCCAGCATATTGACATAGATATCAACAGTTGCAGCGTTTGGATCAGCCGCATTGTGAATTACCTGACCACGTGCATTGCCAACTCCAGTTAGCGGTACCACACTACCGTCTGGCAGAGCGGCAAATAGGCCAAAAGCTTCACCATTCTGGTTAGCAGTTGGATCAAGGAAGCCAGAGGCAAAAATCAGGGTAGCCTGGTCAGCCAAACCAGCTGCATCAACGTAGAAAGGCGCGACCAAAGTTGTGGGGTCATTGTCACCTGTAACATCAATACGATACTCAGCTGCTGGCACCTCAAGGTAGCCAGTAAACTGACTGTAAGAAGCTGAAGGAACAACTGCTCCACCGTTTGCATTGACACCAACAGCAGGCGCATCAGTGGCACCATGCAGTACTTTAATGTCAAGGTTCCCGCTTGTGTTTGCGTCCTCGCGTACCCCTGCTTCAATCAGCAGTCCGAATCCAGTGTTGGCACCACCTGGGTTGGCAGCAAACATCATTGGATCCAAGACACCATTGGCGACGATCGCATACGTTTCACCATCCATAACGGTGGCAGGAAAAGTTGAACAATGTCACTGTAATCCCATTCAATAAGGATGTTAATATGGCTATCGCGCCAAAAACTTTTGCATTAAACGCAAAA
>JBCBZF010001119.1:0-2326 GCA_039815525.1 Bacteroidota bacterium
CTGGAAATCAATGCGTTGACCTTCAGGCGTGTACTTGAATGCATTGGACAAAAGATTGTTCAGAATTTTTTCCAATACATCCGGATCAAAGCTGAACAAGCCTTCCGGGACCTCATTCTGAACGTGATATTGAAGTCTTCTACGCTCAGCCAGAGGGAGAAAACCTTCGGAAAGTTTTTGAAGAAATAGCCGAAGGTCTCCTAAGCTTGGGTGAAGTTGGGGTGGGGTGTGTTGTATTTTCCGAAAATCCAGTAGTTGTTCAATCAGCGAGTACAAGCGATGCGCATTTTGATGAATGGAGGTTAAAAATGGTTTGACCCGTTCTTCTGACCAACTCTTTTCCGCGCGAAGCATCTCGATTGGTGTCATGATCAGTGTCAAAGGGGTTTTGAATTCGTGGGAGATGTTGGCAAAAAAACGCAGTTGGAGTTGATCATGTTGATGAAGTTGCTCCGACATCTGCTTGATATGTTCCTTCTGGTGGATGATCTCTTCATTTTGTTTCATGAGATGGTGATTGGCATCAGAAAGAGCTTGAGTACGCTGGAGAACCCGTTTTTCCAGAATGTGCTGCTGTCGTTTCATCTGCCGGGTCCGCAGGCGAATGAACCCAAAAACCATGATGAGCAAAAAGCCTAAAGCGATGAGTCTGCTGGAGGTCGTTTCCCACCAGGGAAGACGGATGCTGAAAGCGAAGCCAGATTCTGGGCCCATGATCCCATCGTGGTTCGCGCTCCTGACACGAAAAAAATACTGGCCTGGCCCCAAATGCCCATAATGTGCCATGGGACGCTCTTTGGCTTCATACCAATTTGCATCAAACCCATCCAGCCGGTACCAGTAGCGATTCTGATGGGCATGAACATGATTATCAGATTGAAAATAGATATCAAGAGATCGATTTTGGTGCCCAAAGGAAAGTGCCGTTGCCTTTTGGGGGAATGCATGGTGAACAGAGTCCATCACCAGATTGGTGATTTGGACGGCAGGGCGTTGGCACTGTATCTGGAATTGGTCAAGATTGAGTTGGCTGATGCCGTGCGTATGCGCCAGAATGAGATGAGACCCGGTACAAATCAATTTTCCGCCACTGATATTTTTCCTGAGCAATCCGTCCGCCTCGGTAAATTGGTGAAGCTGGCCGGAGCCCATCGCATAGCACCAAAGGCTCTGTCCGGTGAGAAACCAGATCCGATGATTGGAGGTGTAAAGCATTTTCTCGACCCGTTCATGATTGAGTGCTGCTGCCCCCAATATTTTCTCTGCACGAAGGCTTTGGGGATCAATTTTGTATAATTTTTTCTCGGTCGAATAAATCCAAACCATTCCCTCCTGATCAATGATCTGGTGATCCAGTCCCAATTGAAGTTTCTGGCAACTGTCTCCGATCTGAAAAGACAATGGATCGGATCTGCCGGTCTGAGGATCAAGTCGGGCAAGTATCTGACCTGGATTGTGCCATATTTCGCCTCCCGGTAAGCCAATCAATAAAGTCTGATACTGACCCGGGAAAAGCTCCAGGTTTGCGGGTTGTAACTGTGCCTTAAATACACCGACGAAGTTTTGGGAAATGAATAACTGGTCTGCCTGCGGCAGGATATCTGCGACCACCATGGCCACAATGCTGGTATCCCGCAATTGAAAGCGTGCTTCGAGTTGATGACCTCGGGGATAGTATTGATAGACCTGTTTATCGCTCCCACCCCAGATTCTGTTTTGTTCATCCCTGATCATCAGATAAAATGGAATTTGTTCCTGCTGCTCTGACAAAACAATCGACTGATAAGCTTGCGTATGGACATTGTACTGGAGGGACTGATCAATGCCATTGATCAGCAGACTGCTGTCTGAAAGAGCGACTCCGGACAAGACTTTGCCACGCAAGATGTCTTCCTGGGGAAAGTAGATACTTTGAAATCGGCGGTTGAGCGGATGATATTGATACAGGCCCCGATTGGTTCCAATCCACATCACACCATGACGGTCCTTGATGATGCGAAGCACCACAAATGTCCCTGCGTAGATCCCAAGTTCGTCTCCCCCATGCAATTGTTTGATGGAATAAGTTGTGTCCTGGAGGCTGTTGTATAGGCTGATGCCATTTTCAGTTCCAATCCACCAGATTCCGTCTGAGTTTTGGTATACATCATGGATGCGTTTGGAAGCTGGCTGGAGACCGGGGAAGACCTGCTGTATTGGGGCAAAGCTTTTCTGCGCCTGATCAAAGTAGAGCAAGCCTCGGTCAAATGTACAGAGAACCGGGATCGCCATTTCGACGGCCACCCACTTGCGAGGGTCTTTGCACACTCGCTTATGGAGGTGCCAG
>JBCBZF010001071.1:0-2470 GCA_039815525.1 Bacteroidota bacterium
AAGATGATGATCCCAGATCTGACTATACAAGCTACCTGGAAGAAAAATATAAGTAATGGACGAAATATTCGTGGATTCAGATATAATTCTTGATTTGCTATCAAGGCGTGTTCTTTTTCATAGAGCAGCGGATAAGTTGTTTACGCTTTCTGACCAGGGGAATATAAAATTAAAGACTTCCGCGTTAATCTTTTCGAACGTACATTATATTCTTGCAAAACAGCTAGGAAAAGAAAATGCCAGAAAAGTGTTAATCAAGTTTAAAGTTCTCGTAGAAGTCTTGAGCGTCAATGATAAAATAATTGATCTTGCCCTTTCTTCTGACTTCAAAGATTTCGAAGATGCAGTCCAGTATTATACTGCAATTGAAAATGGCTGTAGCATACTGTTGACGAGAAATTTAAAAGATTATAAAGAATCTCAAATAGCTGTAATGACAGCTGAAAGCTACATTAAAATATAGAAGAATGCCCTCACCTAACCTGGTCTCAATCCCATTAAGATAGCGAATATTGCGTCCCCCATAATCTTGAGTCTTGATGTCAGCCAGAATTATATTCAAATGAAAGTGGTTTGGGAATTTGCCTTTCTCCCAAACCACTGATTTTGAGGGTATACCGGAAAGTGAAAGGACATGGCATGCCGTGTCCCTCCCCTTTCTCCCAAAGCATTTCACGTTCGGTATAGATATGCTTCCTTTTCCAGGCTTTTTTTCAGAACTTCTCTCAGCTTTATCCTCAACCCAATCAAGATGTCCAAAGAAATCGTCAAGGAATATTCCAATGGTGAACTCACCGTGGTCTGGAAACCCAAAAGCTGTATCCACGCCGAAGAATGTGTCAAAAGACTGCCGCAGGTTTATGACCCCAATAAACGCCCCTGGATCAATGTGGAAAATGCCACCACCGACGAGCTGAAAGAACAAATTCAAGCCTGCCCCTCTGGTGCTTTGAGTTACTATATGAATGATGGCTCTGATCAGGAAGCGGTCAGCATGGAGACCAAAGTAGAAGTGATGAAAAATGGTCCGCTCCTGGTATATGGCACCCTCAAGGTGACCGATGCCGAAGGCAATACCGAGGTCAAAAACAAAACCACCGCTTTCTGCCGCTGCGGGCAGTCCAACAATAAGCCCTACTGCGATGGTGCGCATGTGAAGGCGAAGTTTGTGGGGTAAAAATGCAAGATTCCATCGACCAAAACTTCAACCGTCACGCCTGCTTCATCCCCGCTTTGACCGACGGCATGAAAGTGCATCATGGCAAACACCTCAGCTGGGTCGACAGCGACCTCTCCTGTGATACCTTCAACATCATTCACATCACTGATGGACAATCCGGTGTCGAAAAAGAATTGCAGGCAGCAATCCAATATTTCCGGCAAAAACAGTTTGCTCATTGCGTGTGGGTAAGTGAAAGCAATCTGAGCGACTTTGTGTCGCATGCCTTCACAGAATTGGGCTTACAGTCTCAGGGAGAGGAGACCGGGATGAAGCTGGATCTGGGAAACCTGGACATGGATTTTTCCCCTTCCGCATCTATACAGGTCGTCCGCAGTCGCGAAGCATTGTCTCAATACGCAAAGGTAATTGCGGAAAACTGGTCGCCGCCTGATCAGAACGTTCTGGCATATTATCACAAGACCGCTGGTCATTACCTGAATCCTGATCACCAGATCAATCTGTTGGTGTATCTGGAAGATGGTGAAGCCGTTTGTTGTGCTGAAATGTTCCCCACCGATGCGGAGACCGTTGGTTTGTATGGCTTTGCGACCCTGGAAGCCTGGCGCGGAAAAGGCATTGGCTCGGCTTTGTTTCAGGCGAGCCTGCAAAAAGCAAAGGAGCATGGGTATCAACAAGTGGTCCTGCAAGCAACGGAAGATGGGATCGGGATTTACACACGGTATGGTTTTGTGGTGGGCGAAAAGTACTTTGAGTTTTCCTGAGTACGATTCCAGCCCAAACCGCTTGTTTCATGAATATCCATCCAGTATGGCTGCTGTTACTATCGATTTTCCTCAACGCTTGTAGCCAGCCAACAAAATCCTCCAACCAATCAAAGCCGACCTCTCCACAGACCATCCTGGCCATCTTTGCCCATCCCGATGATGAGACCACGGTCGGTCCTATTTTGGCCAAATACAGCAAAACGGCAGATGTCTACCTGATTCTCGCCACCGATGGCTTTCTGGGCGTTACCGAACATGCTGGCATCCCGGCGGGAGATTCTTTGGTCAAGGTGCGGGAGAAAGAAGCGGCTTGCTCATGTGCGGCGCTAGGCATTCATCCGCCAATCTTTTTTGGCTTGCCCGATGCGCTCGGCCTGGACGGAAGCCTGGATTTTTATCAGCATGTACCGGTCTATAAGGAAAAACTAATGCAGGAAATCCAACGCCTCAAACCAGATGTTATCATCACCTTTGGGCCTGATGGCGACAGTGGTCATCCAGATCATCGTCTGGTTGGTGCGAT
>JBCBZF010000109.1:0-10172 GCA_039815525.1 Bacteroidota bacterium
CACGAAAATCAGCATACAGTCAGTGGAAGCTTTTGATGGCAGCATGACGGTCAGTTACCGTGAACACCCTACCGAAACCTTGAGCAAGATGGTCTGTGAACGTCTATTGGTCGAAGAAGGATGAGGGAGGTTTTCAGCCGAAAGAAGCCACATTGCTGATAAACACCGCATAGGCCAATAACAAGATCCAGCCTTCCCAGCGATTGAGCACCCGATCCTGCAGGACAAAAAAGGTGAGGAAACTCGCCACTAACATGGCTGGCAAAGCAAAGGCCAGGACACCATCCGGCACGCTGACCATGCCAAAGAGACGGGGAATGCCCATCACACAAAAGATGTTGAAAATATTGGAGCCAAGGATATTTCCGACGGCCATCTCTGCATTTTTGCTGCGCACAGCCACAACCGAAACCACCAGTTCCGGCAAGGAAGTACCCATCGATACAGCGGTGAGGGCAACCAACTCCTCTCCCACATCGAGATAACGGGCAATGAATTGTATTGACTCTACATTGTAGTCAGCGGAAAAGTAAATGATGATGACTGCGCCCAGCAATTTGAGGGGGTCCCAAAAGCTGATCTTCACCTGGGTCTTTTCCTGCGTCTCATCCAGGTCAAACTCATTGTTGCGGCCAGAATAAAAAACATAAGCCAGATACAAAATGAGGCCGCCGATACACAACAGGGCCTCAAACAAAGAAAACTTTCGATCCAGAGCAGCGAGAAACAACAAAAAGGCAGAGCCCATCATCATCGGCAGGTCTACCCGCATCAAGTCAAACTTGAGGTGAATCTTTCGTCCAACCACCCCGACCAGTCCCAGGATCAGACAGGTATTGGCGATGTTGGAGCCGACCACATTGCCCATGACAATGGTGGAAGCGCCTTCAACAACCGCAATGATCGAAGTAACCAATTCCGGGAGGGAGGTACCCAGGGCAACCAGGGTAACGCCGATGACGAAGGCCGGAATCCCAAGTGACAGGCCGATTCGCTCAGAAACCTTGATAAAAACGTCGGCGGCCACGATCAGCGTGGTGAGAGAAAGCACAAAAACGCCAATCCAGATGATGATGTCTGGCATATTCTAAGAATCAAAAATGAGTCGCTGATGTGTAACTACCGCTCAAAATGTGTAAACGTGGATGCCAAAGGTACGAAAAGCAAGCCAGCGAGATTCATATTCAGCAAATTATTTCCAGCAGCTCCTGTATGAGACGCTTTTTCCATCAAAATGTTTTGCCCTCTTACGCCTCTGAAAACCCTTTGTGATGAAAGGAAAAGATCCGTTTGTTACCTTTAGCCTGAGTTTTGTGTAGCAGCTATCAGATCATTTATGGAGGAAAACAAAAAGAGCGCGACGGCTCGGCCAAAAAGCGGGGGAGGCGATGGAGGTCCCGGTTCGGAGACCGGGATGCAGGGCCTGGCAGCATTTTTTGGCCTTGATTTTTGGTCCTTTTCATCTAAGGAAAAGGACAAATCAGGGTGTGGCTCCTGAAAACCAAAGTGTTAGCATGGTCTTATTTAAAACTCACCTTACCTTTAAGCTTTCTTGAAGGGGAAAGAGAAAAGAGATGCGCCGATTATTGGTGATTGTATGCTTGCTTCCGCCATTGCTCTCCACCGGGCAAAACAACACCTTTGTCGGTCTGAATCTCGCGCCGCTGATCCTCAACACCCTCGATCTGCGCTTTGAGCAGGAAATTTATCCTTTCGCTTCCGTCCAGGCTGGCTTTGGCATCCGTAACCAACGCCTTGGCGATGATACCTTCAACCGCATTTCCTTTTTGCGCAACTACGTTCAGCGCCGCAATGGCGGCGGCTATCTTTCAGTAGGCGGGCGCATTTTTTCCAAAGCCGACAACCGCTACCAGTATCCCTACATCGGGCTGGATTTCATTGCTTCCTACTACAACGAAAACGTCTTTGTCAACAATCCCAATTTTTCGCCGGTCGGTTTCCGGGACGTCAATGCAGTCAAATTTGGCACCTCAGTGACGATTGGCTTTGTCCTTTGGATCAATGACCGGCTCTATGTCGATGCCGGCATTCAAATGGGCTATTCTACGGCCAGGCGGGACATTCTGACCTATTATCTGCCGGGATTGGGATACTCAACCTTTGGCGCCGGTCGCTACGGTGTGCGGGGCGGACACGTTCAGCCCATTCTCCGCTTCAAATACAATCTCTTCCCGGACCGCAGAACCCGCATCCGCGAGAAAGACTGATTCCAATTGCATCTTCTGAATGCCTATCTTGCCCCAATGTTACGACTGTTGGCAAAGTTTTATTTGTGGCTGGGTGGCTGGGACATGCGGGTTACCATTCCTCCTGAACCCAAATATCTCGTCCTGACGGCACCTCATACCTCAAACTGGGATTTCCCACTGGGTATTTCGGTGCGGGCGTCCATTGGCATGGACATTCGCTTTCTCGGCAAAGCCGAACTGTTTCGGGCGCCCTTCGGCTGGCTGTTTCGCGCCCTGGGTGGCTATCCGGTGGTGCGCAAGAAAAACACCCGCCTGGTGGACGCGGTGGTTGAGATCTACGATGAGCATGAGCGATTTGCCGTTGCCCTTGCCCCGGAAGGTACCCGTAGCAAAGTCCGCGAACTCAAGACCGGCTTTTATCACATCGCCCGCAAGGCCAATCTCCCGGTCTATCTGGTAGGATTTGATTATGAAAACAAAATCGTCCACCGATCCGAACGCATGGACCTGGGGGAAGATATCGAACAAGAGACTGCCAGGATCATTGATTGGTACAAAAACATCAAGGGAAAAAATCCAGAAAACGGGATCAGTGCGTGGGCGGGGAAGGTGTGAAGGAGTAATTTACCAATGAGCACAGCCACTCCGATTTTCGTACCTTTACGCCATGATTCACATCACCGAATGCCCCCGCGATGCCATGCAAGGCATTGACCCCTTCATTCCCACTGCATTAAAGACCCGCTATCTGAATCAATTGCTCAAAGTCGGGTTTGACACCCTGGACTTTGGCAGCTTTGTCTCGCCCAAAGCCATTCCGCAGTTGGCGGACACAGCCGAAGTACTGGCGGGACTGGATCTGTCGCAGACAGACACCAAACTGCTGGCCATCGTGGCCAATCGGCGGGGTGCAGAAGCAGCGCTGAGCCACCCGGAAATTGCGTTTCTGGGCTACCCTTTCTCCATCTCGGAGACTTTTCAGCTCCGCAACACCCGCAAGAACATTGCAGACTCTTTCAAACTGGTCAAAGAAGTACAGGAGATGTGTGTGCAAAAAGGCAAAAAGCTGCTGATCTACATTTCCATGGCTTTTGGCAATCATTATGGTGATCCCTGGAGTCCGGAACTGGCGGAGAAATGGGTGCATGAAATGGTGGGTCTCGGCATTGACCACATCGCCATGGCCGATACCACCGGCAGTGCTGATAAGACCAGCATTCATGATCTTTTCGGCAAGCTGCTACCACGTTTTCCGGAAGTTGCGATTGGGGCACATTTTCACGCCCACCCCAGTCAGCGACTGGCAAAAATCAAGGCCGCCTGGGACAGCGGTTGTCGTCGTTTTGATGTCGCTCTGCAAGGCTTTGGCGGTTGTCCATTTGCAGAAGACGAACTGGTTGGTAATATTGCTACTGAAAGTTTGCTGACTTTTTGCCAGCAGAACAACATAGATACCAAGCTGGATACCAGTGTATTGACGGAAGTCGCACCAATTGTCCAGCAGGTGTTTTATCCAAACTAAACGCTTTTTGCTTGCTGTACTTCGCCAAAATACCCAAGCTCGTTCGCGACTATTATTCTTCCTACATCTGGCAGGTCAAAACCGATGAAAAGGTGGTCTATCTTACCTTCGATGATGGCCCGACGCCCGTGATCACGGAATGGGTATTGGAACAGTTAGCCGAATATGATGCCCTGGCGACTTTCTTTCTGATTGGACAAAATATCCAGGAACACCCCGAACTTGCCCGGCAAGTGATGGCAGCCGGACATGCCATTGGCAATCATACGCAAACCCACATCAATGGCTGGAAAGCCGATTCAGATCTTTATCTGGAAGATGTCCAGCGAGGTTGGGAGACCATTCAGGACAACCTCAATCTGGAGACCGCTTTTTTTCGTCCTCCTTACGGACGTATTAAGCCCAGTCAGGCCAAGGTGATCCAAAAAACGCAACAAGTGGTGATGATGGATGTGATGAGTGGAGACTTTGACACCAATCTTGAAGGGGAAAAGTGTTTGCAAAATGTCATTCAGCATAGCGCACCCGGCTCCATTGTCTTGCTTCACGACAGTGTCAAAGCCTGGAAACGCCTGAACACGATTTTACCCCAAATTCTCAAACAACTGAAATCGGAGGGCTACCGCTTTGATAAACTCACTCCTGAATTGTTCGCAGCAAAGTGAGCAGCTCATTCAACATCATGGCCGTTGCGCCCCAAATGATGTGTCCCTCATACACAAAGGCTGGCACATCCCGCAGCTTTCGTCCCTGACCAAGCTGAATGTCAACTTTTTGCAAAGTGCGATCATCCAACAGTGCCGCCAAAGGCACCTCAATGATCTTCGCAACTTCAGCCTGTTCAGGTACAAAGTCCGGCCGAAAGGGCAGATAGCCGACTTTGGGGTACACCAGAAAATTACTGGCGGGAATGTAGAGCTCCGTCAAGTCGCCCACGACCTCCACCTCTGTCTGCGGAATCTGCAGTTCTTCCTCCGCCTCCCGCAGCGCAGCCGCTGTACTGTCTGGATCATCGGCTTCAATTCGGCCGCCAGGAAAACTGATTTGCCCACTGTGGACATTGCCATCGCGGGTTCGTTGCATGAAAACCATCCACAATTGGTCCTGGTGCCGGTACAAAAGTGCAAGGACCGCACCTTTGCGATGATCAGCCCGAATCTGCCAGTTTGGATCAATGCGCGATGTCATTTCCAGTTGGGCCGACAAACCCGGCAGCGCCTGCTGTAGCCGTTGACGAAGTGCCTCAATGGTGGACTTGCTCATTTTCCTGTGATCACCTCTTGTAACAGTTGCGCGAATTCCGCCAGGATCATGGCCGTTCCGCCCCACACCAACAGATCCTCATCAAAAGTATAGCCCGGTGCATTGATCATATTGCCAGCGAATACATCGACCTCATGGCGGCCCTGTCGACTGTCATCCAACATCTGAGCGATGTCGATTTCAATGATTTCATCTACTTCGACCGGATGAGGGACAAAATCTGGTCGTTGGGGCAAAAATCCCAGACGGGGATGCACCACCGAATTGCTGGGAGGAATATAAATCTGGCTAAGATCACCCAATACCTCCACTTCTGCGGCTGGAATGGCCATTTCTTCTTCCGCTTCCCGCAAAGCCGTAAAGGTGAAGTCCGGATCACTTTTCTCCCGCCGTCCGCCCGGGAAACTGATTTGGCCACCATGTACTCTTCCATCCTGGGAGCGACGCATAAGTGGCATAAACCACTGTCCATCCTGCGGATAGAGCAATAACAAAACCGCACTGAGGCGGGCATTATCGGGAATTTTGACGATGCGATCCCGGATGGGGGGCATCATGTGAACATGGGCATCGAGGCCAGGGAGCGGTTGGAGAAGGCGTTGGCGTAAATTGGCCGGGAGGGAGGCAGAAAATTGCATGTAGTTTGACTGGCTCAATTGGTGCCCAGAATCAGGCCGGAGTGTCCGCTCCAATTGAGTTGAAATTCAGATGGACTTTTGCCAGTCCACTTTTTAAAGGTGCGCGAAAAGACACTGATCTCGGCAAAGCCCAGCAAATCCGCAATTTCGCCCTTAGAGAAGCGGCGCTCTTTCAGGCAGGTGATCGCCAGCTGCTCGCGGATGCGATTGAGCAATTCCTGATAGCTGGTCCCCTCGGCTTTGAGCTTCATTTGCAGACTGCGAACACTCATCGAAAAGTGCTCGGCAATGGCTTCAATACCAGGTTTACGCTTCTTGAGGTTCAAAAACAAGACTTCCGTCACCTGATGCGTGTAGGTCTCAGGGCGTGGGGCCATGTCGAGAACTTTATTGGCGTGTTTTTCCAGGAGTGCAATCAGTTTTTTACGATTGGGATGCATTGCTTCTTCTTTTCGTCCTGCTCAAGATACAAGGCAGAAGCTTTTTTCAAAAATACGACTGCACTTCAAACGGAAAATGAGCAGGAAAGTTGAACAGATCCAAAAAAGTATATAAATCTTCGTCGATATCCGTATTGTCCGAAATCGATTGAACAGGCGTCAAAAGCATTTTCTGGCCAAAATGCGTCAGAAAGGGGGATTTTTTTGCAAAAAGCACCAGTTTCACAATCAACCATTCCGCAAAAAAAGCTGTTATATTGATACAAAGTGTTAATCTGACACACAGATGCTACCGAAACTACTACGCCTCCTTGGATTGGGGATCATTCTCCTTTCCGCCACCCAGCACGTCCGTGCACAAAACGAGATCCTGGTCAGCAAGACCTACACCAATCAAGTCACCAAAGATATTTTGTCGGATCTGGAGGCAAGCTATCCGGTCCAATTGTTTTATCGGGCGAATTGGCTGCCTAAATCACCGAAAACCATCAGCTTTTCGGACGAAAAAATTGGCTCTGTCCTGGCCCGCCTGATGGAAGGAAGCTTGCTGTCAGTGGTCCGCTACCAGGCTGGTGTCTATGTGATGGCGCCCACTTCTGAACTGGAAGCGAGTTTGCTGACCATCGAAAAACCCGAGCAAAAGGAAGCGGTCGTGGTAGCCCCCAGCCAGGATAAAACCATCAAAATCGGCAGTGAGGATAATCCACCTTCTGGCCCTTTTGCAGTGGTCAATGGCATCTTGTTCAACAACAATGATGAGCCGGTGGTCGGTGCCAAAGTGAGCATTCCTGCCCGCAGAGATGGCGCACTCGCCAATGACAATGGCCGTTTTCGGCTTGAACTGCCTTTCGGACAACATGAAATCCTGATGATCGCACCGGGCTATGACACCCTGGCCAAACAGATCATGGTCATCGGGGACGGAGACCTGGAATTGAAAATGGAGCGAAAAGCCTACAATCTCAACGAGGTGGTTTTGTCGGCGGAAGCTGATGACAGCAATGTCAAATCGGTTCAGATCGGGGTAACCGCCTTGCGGATGGATGAAATTCAAAAGATTCCGGCTTTTTTGGGCGAAACGGACGTGGTCAAAAGCCTCTTGCTCCTGCCAGGCGTCAGCTCGGTGGGAGAAGGATCATCCGGCTTCAATGTGCGGGGCGGCAATGTGGACCAAAACCTCATCATGCAGGATGGCGGTATTTTGCTCAATTCATCACATGTGCTGGGCTTTTTCTCCTTATTCCATTCCGATGTCCTCAACAAAGTCACTTTATACCGCGGGCATATTCCCGCCCAATTTGGCGGTCGTCTGGCTTCCGTTCTGGATGTGGAAGTGAAAGACGCCAATGCGCGTCAATTCAAAATCAAAGGCGGACTGGGGGTGGTGTCCAGTCGGGTAGCGATGGAGATTCCCCTGATCAAGAATCAAACCTCATTGCTGCTGGGTGGACGAGCATCTTATTCAGATTGGGTGCTCGGCTTGGTGCGGGATGTGAACATTCAAAACAGTTCGGCGCGCTTTTCTGATTTGACCGGAAAGCTGACCCATCGCATCAACCGCAACAACATTCTGTCAGTTTCTGCTTATAACAGCACGGACTTTTTCCGCTACGCCAACGAATTTGGCTACGCCTGGCGAACCCAGCTGTACAATGCAAATTGGCGTCGGATTTTCAACAATCGTTTTTCCTCCACGACTTCCGCCACTTATAGCGATTACCGTTCTTCCTTCTTTGATCCGGAAGGGCAGGATAATTTCGAACTGGAAAACGGACTGCGCTATTTCAAAGCCCGCCAACAATTTCTCTGGACACCCAATGACAAGCATACCATCCATGCCGGTGCAGAGTGGATCAATTATTTGGGCAAACCAGAAAAGATCGGGGCATTTGCGGAAGGATCTGGTGTCATCCCAACGGAAGTCGGCAAAGATCGCGGCCATGAAATGGCGATCTACATCAATGATGAATTTTCTCCTACCCCGCTGGTGGGGATCTCGGTTGGCCTGCGTTATTCTCACTATATCAATGTAGGCGAAAGAACGGTGTATGAATATGCCGCAGATGGCCCCAGACGACCCAGCAGCATTGTTGACAGTACTTTTTTTGGTGCGGGTCAGCGGATCGCTGATTTTGGGGGGCTGGAACCCAGGCTTGCGGTCCGGGTCAATCTGGACGAAAAGACCTCAGTCAAGGTCAGCTACAATCGCCTGCGCCAGTACATTCACCTCATCTCTAATACCACGGCCAGTACGCCAGTTGATCTCTGGCAGGTGAGCAACAATTATGTGCCACCACAAATCGCGGATAGCTATTCAATCGGGCTGTTCCGCAACTTCAACCGCAATGAATGGGAAACCTCGCTGGAGTTTTATTACAAAGACATCAGTCAATTGATTGCCTACAAAGACCTGCCGGAATTGCTGCTCAACCGATTCCTAGAAACCGAGCTCCTCGTGGGACGTGGCCGCGCCTATGGTGGCGAGTTGTCCATCAAACGCAAGATCGGCAAAGTCACCGGCTGGTTGTCCTACAGCTATGCCCGGACCTTGCGGCAGGTGGTTGGCGAGTTTTCGGAAGAAACCATCAATCAAGGCGAATGGTTTCCGGCTCCCTTTGACAAACCACATACCCTGAATCTGGTGTCCAACATCCAGTTCAACTCCCGCAATTCCCTTTCGGTCAATTTCACCTACAGTACCGGACGACCCATCACCGCACCGATCGGTAATTATTTTACCAGCAGTGTATTGGTGCCGCACTACTCTTTCCGCAATCAATTTCGCATTCCGGATTACCACCGCATGGATTTGTCATATACCCTGGAGCTGTTTGCCATTAAAAAACAGCGCTATCAGGACAGCTTTACTTTTTCTCTTTACAATCTCTATTTCCGTCGTAATCCATTCTCTGTCTTCTTCGAAAAAGGCGATGATCCACCCGTTCCGGAAGCTTTTGTTCTGGCCATTCTCGGTACCGCTTTTCCGGCCATCACCTACAACTTCCGGTTTTGATCATGTCAAAAAACTGGCTGGACATATCGATTTTCGGGTGGGTGCTCTTGTTATTGGGAAGCTGCATCAGCCCACTCGATATTGACCAACGCCTGGAAAACAATGAGAATATCCTGGTGGTTCAGGGGCAGGTATTTCAGGGCGTGCAACCTGCTGAGGTGCGTTTGTCGCGGGTGGTCTCCTTTGCTTCGCAAATTGTGGATGTGGTACCGGGGGCGCAGATCACCATCCGGGATGATCAGGGCTTTTCAGAAACATTTCGGGAAGTGGAACCCGGTGTCTACCGGACCGAAGGCAATCGTCTGGTCGGGGCAGTGGGACGTTCGTATGAATTGGAAATCGAGCTGATCACCGGAAGGCGTTATCTCTCGCGGCCAGAAGTGATGCCAGTTGGGGTACCAATCAAAAGCGTTTATACAAATGTCTTTCAATTTGAAGACTTCAATGAACAGGGCTTCCCCATCAATTATCCAGCGGTACGCTATCGTTGGGATGTGGACATACCAGACCTCAACCGCGGCCCTTACCTGCGCTGGTCCTGGGATGCGGCCTGGCAGTTTACCGAAGCGGATCTGGAACCCAATAATCCGTTTGTCAATCCCAAGACCTGTTACATCCGCGCGATCGATGATCCCCAACGCATTCTGCTGTTCAATGGTGATGTCAACAGCATCCGGAACATTCAGGGGCTGATCGGACCATCCAATCGCCTGAATTATGAATACGAGATTCGTCATGTATTTAATCTCTACCAACACTCCATTTCTGCGCAGGCTTATGAATACTGGCAGGACGTGGATGCGGTGGTCAATCAGGTAGGCTCAGTCTTTGATGCGCCACCTGCTGCCGTTCGGGGCAATGTCTATAATCCCGAAGATGAAGGAGAAATCGTACTCGGCTATTTTGAAGCCACTGCCATTGATACCATGCGCCTGTCCCTCAACCGGACCAACTTCCCGGGCTACAATATTCTGACTTTCTGCGAGCCGGACTTTCGGTTTTTTCCGCCCCGCTATTCTCCCCCTTGTCTGGATTGCTTACAGTTGTCCAATAGTTCACTCGAAAGACCTGATTATTTCTGATGAA
>JBCBZF010001251.1:0-1818 GCA_039815525.1 Bacteroidota bacterium
ATAGTGTAAGGGCTGAAAATCCAGATGATGAATGCCTGTGCCTTTGCTGATGAAAAGAATGATGAAAAATTCGGTTCGATGGGATGCATCAATCCGATGATCTATTTGTTCTGCTTCGGCGAAAAAATCCGAAAGGCGTTTGACTTCAAAACCCAGCTTTCGTTCCCCTTCGTGTAGGAAGGATATCCGCGGAATGTGTTCCTTCTCCATCAGAGGAAGGGCTCATCTCCCTGGTCCATCTGCTCCAGCCGGAATTCAGACAAGCGGAGATTGATCCAGGAGGCCAGTTCTTTGGCGGCTTGTTTTTGCTTGCGTTTGATCTTGAGAGAGATGATGCCATTGTTTTCGACTGGAAATTCTCCCAGGACCCGCATGCTGTTGACTTTAAGGCGAAAGCGTGATTTGGCCCAGTTGAGTTTGTATTCGACCTCTTCCAACTCTGCAAAAGGGATTTCCAGGAATTTGGGAGAAGATTTGATGAAACCAATGATGGCATCTTTCATCTGGTATTCAAGAGTCAGTCGGTCTTTTTCTGCTTTCAAGATGCCTTTTACTTCTGCAAAACCCTGGTAGGCTTCATCGGTGGTGAAATGCAGGCTGCGTTGGGTGCCAAACATAGAGTGGTGATCGCTTTGGAAAAGAAGATACGCTTTGTGATGTAGGGATAAAAATTTCACCTGGAAGTTGGAATTGCTCTCCCGGGATATTTGTCAGCTTTTTGGAAATAGATGGGTTTGTAAACAATTGATAATTAGTAATTTGTGATTAAGGTGTGGTGCTTTATTGTCAACAAACATTGTTGACTGTCATTTTTTCAAGCAAGATCAACGCTTATCATTGAGAATAAATGTCCGCCTCATGAAGCAAATAATTTGTTGGCTCTGCCTCTATGGCCCCATTGTGCTGTGTGCGCAAGATTTCCAGGCTTTTTACCCTGAAGCAGAAGTTTTTTTTCAAGCAAGGCCTGCATCCGTGTCAAGATTATACCCAATGGCAGCCACCGGGCAGAATCCTGCTGATTCCGCTACATATTATGGGTACCATGTATGGGATGAGGCGTCGGTGCCCTGCATCACATCCTTCCCTGCCAGTTCATTTACCCCCTACAGCACATCATGGATGGGAGACTCGGTACAAATCACTGATACGAGCACCGTCTTTTACAATGACATCGGCGGGAAGATTCATTTTCCCAAAGGCTTGCGTCAGGGTTTGGGCTGGACCTTGTATATAACACCCTCTGGTGTACGGTTTGAGGGCTTTGTTCCCTTTGTCTCCTTTGAGCAGCTTGGCAATACGCAGGATTCAGTCGCGACCATTGAGATTCGGGCTTACAATGCCTCTGGTCAGCCCATTCTTTCACCTTTGGACACAATTTTGATTGAGCTGAGCCAGAACCATGGCTTTGTCAAAAGCCTGTCCTGGGGGCAGTTTCCAGATGCCTTTGATGCTTTTCATCGCACTGATCGGGAAACACTGACTGGCACAATGGTGTATGATCTGGAGATTGGCGATATCTATCAAACCCGTACTGATCAGGGCATGAGTTCGACCGATGCAGAATACCGGGTATTCGCAAAAAGTTTTTCGACCAATCAGGACAGCCTCTTCTACGGAATCGAAAAAGTCTCCTTCACCTATATCCCTGACCCCCAAAGCCCCATTGTGCAAATCGATACGTTTCGTCCTGCTTTTTCATTGTCTGAGCTGAGTCTTCCGATTGATTCTCTCTATCCTGAACAAAGCTTTGCGTTGATCAGTGGGCTTGGAGACCCTGAAATCCGGCATTATTCGGAGGAATATGGTGGATTGGGGGTG
>JBCBZF010000209.1:0-7992 GCA_039815525.1 Bacteroidota bacterium
CAAGCTACCGCAGCATAACGGATGATTTAGAAGAAAATACCTACCGCAACAATCAAATCAATATACATTCGAGAGGTAAATTGGTGATTCCGGTCGTGGTTCATGTGATTCATCGACCAGGAGACACACAAATTGGTAGCCCGACCAATCCTGATGTAAGCAGCATTGAAGATGGCTTGAGTCGTCTCAATCAGGCATTTTCCAATCAGGGCCCCTATGCCGGCGGACCATTTTACTCCAATGTAACCCAGCTAGGTATCCAGGCCGTTGATACAGAAATTGAATTTTGCCTCGCACAGGTTGCACCTGATGGCAGTCCTCACAGTGGTATCACGCGTACAGGTGATCCGCTTTCTGATGTAGATTTTAATCGCCAGGTTTCGACGACAGCCACAGAAGATCATCTCCTCAAAGGCCTTTCTTTCTGGGATTCCAATGATTATCTCAACCTTTGGTTGGTCAATGAGATCTGCGAATTTCCCAATACCAATTGTAATCTAAGAGGTTATGCCTATTTGCCGGGTGCACATGGAAGCGCTCTGGATGGCATCGTTCTGGAACAAGATCATTGGAATAACAATCCCGATCAGACCGCGGTTGCTGCATACTATTTTGCCCGATACCTCAATCTCTGGCGGACCAGTTTCAAAGACATCAACCGACCTGACTGCGACAATGAAAATTGTGCCAATCGAGGCGATCGGGTCTGTGATACTCCCCCAGACCAAAGTCTGGGCGGACCAAGTTGTGGGCTGATCATGAACAGCTGCGATTCAGATTCAGCACATCAGGATGCAAGCCTTAATCCATTTACACATTTCGATGCCAACGACCTCTACGAAAACTTCATGGATCTGGGCCCTGGCACCGGATGCAAAAATACGTTTACAGAAGGGCAGAAAAACCGCATGCGCAATGCGTTGTTGACCACACGTCAGTCATTGTTGGCGCAGGATCGGTGTACCGCACCTTTTGCGGCCATGAAAGTGGTCGCGTGGGAATCACCGGCGGTCATCGACTGTCAAACTGGAATTATTCCCAGCCTGCGCATGCGCAATAGCGGGACATTGCCAATCACAGATTGTCGGGCGACCGTCACACTGGACGGAACCGCAGAGAACATTAGCTGGCAGGGAAATGTGCTGCCGGGAGAAGATATCCTGCTTACTCCTACGCCAACAAACCTTTCAAAAGGTTTGCACAGTTTCAGCACCGAAATTGTAGAACTGAATGCTACGCTGGTAGATCAGGCAAGCCATCCCAAACACACTTATGATTTTTTGATCAGTGGTGGTCAGGAAGTGGCAGAAACCAGCAGTTTGTGCCATGACTTTGATGCCCAAAGCATCCCGACCAACTGGGCCGCAGCCAATCTTTCTCCTCTGGTCAGCACCCGATTCACAGAAACCGCTGCTTGCTCGCAGGCAGGAAAATATTCCTTGAGAGTTGGGATGGAAAGCAGTAATCCCAACGCCAATCAGGCATTTTCATGGCTCAGCGTAGAGGGTCCGGTGATTGATCCGGTCATTGCGCGCATGGAAAAACTTCAGTTCAACTGGGCGCATCACCCAACTGATAATGTTGGTGCGGTCCAGTTACTGGTCCTGGCGGTCCCGGTAGATGATTGCGGTCTTGGTGTGGATACCCTCTGGAAAGCTGATGCACAGGCCATGCAAACAGACACAGATCCGCTCAATACCAGCCTGCAAAACTGGATACCGGAAAGCTGTGATGATTGGCAGGAAAAGCAGATCAGTTTACAGAGTCTTGACAATGCCAAAAGACGGATTGTATTTGCGTTTGGCTTTACAGAAGATTACGAAGCGCCTGTCTTCGTTGACAATATTTGCTGGGAAGGCCGCCGTTCTTGTCCGGCAGATTGGGAAATCCCTACTCAAGCTGGTTCATATCAGGGCTCTTACCTGTGTGAAGGCGAAGATGGGTGGTTGCATATTTTCAAAGATGCAACGCTCCCTCCTGTCAGCAATACAGATCAATTGTTGTTTTCCATTCAACCCCCACAAGGAAGTGCACTCGATCTGCCTGTTTCAGCCATGCATGTCCTGATTAACCAAACTGCCTGGGATGTCAGTCAGGCGCCCTATGTAGAAAGTCAGTCTGGTTTTTATAACAGTGGACGTAGCATTCAACTGGACAGCAGTCTCCACTTTTCAGGAGAAGGGTTCAAACTGCGCTTTTACTTTACCCAACAGACATTCGATGCGCTCAATTCCGCGATTGGCTCTGCCAATATGATTGGACCGGAAATGATGGTCCCTCATTTCGTCCGGGAAGGTGTGGATGGCAGGCCGGAAAATGGTCAGCTCAATGTAGATTCGCTTGCCTTTCAGGAGATTTTACCCTGGGCCAATGATCTCGAAAACGGTTGGCAGATGGAGGGAATGGATCACTATTTCCAGGGGGAAGTATCGCTGACCAAACTATCCTATATGGGTTTGGGCAGTGATGGGCAAGGAAAAGGCTATGGGGCGCGCTATCCGCTTCCGTTCACCTCTTTCATCGGTGAGCAAGTCGGCACCAACCATGTGCTGAATTGGGAAATGAAACGGGAGATTCAGGCCAGTTTTTACCAAATCATGCATTCAACAGATGGCATTGAGTTTTTGCCGCTTGAACGCGTTGAAGCACGTGGCATTGATGCCCCACGCTGGGCACCGACCGCTTACCAGTTTACGCACCAAAATCCAGAAGTTGGTTTGCATTATTATGCCTTGGTTTTCAATCATCAGGATGGTCTGGAAATCCTGTCAGATACCATCAAGGTAGAGTATAGCCTGCAGAATCTGGTACGCGCCTACCCCAACCCTGTCAGAGATGAGTTGACACTCAAACCAAGCTTTGAATGGGAAGGTGCAGTCGAATTGCTGCTGTTTGACAGTAAGCATCAGATTTTTTTACAGAAAAGCTGGCCAGAGGCCAGAGAGTATATTTCAACCCCTATACCGGACCTCCCACCCGGTATCTATTTCTATCAACTCAACACTGCTGAAGTTTCAGTACAAGGCAAAATTCTTAAAACTCCTTAAGCGCTTTCTTGTCCAAAGCGCGGTCATCGCATGTTCCTGATTAAAAATTGCTCATTTATGATGCCTGTCATTACCCGACTCAGACGTATTTGCCTCTATGTATTGCTGGGAGCCGCTTTTTGTTTTGTCCTTCCACAAAAGGGGCAGGCCACTCACCTGATGGGAGGGGATCTTACCTATCGGTGTGTCAGTGGCGACACCTATGAATTTACCCTCACCCTCTATCGGGATTGTGCCGGGATTCCACTCTCTACTGCCAATCAACGGATTACATTGTTTTCCAATTCATGTGGCATTCAGGAGTTTAATGTGGACCTGACATTTCTGACTTTTGGAGAAATTTCACCCATTTGTCCGGCCCAGCAACCCAATAGTACCTGTAATGGCGGCACGGTTGCAGGTGTGGAAGAATACATTTTCCAGGCTACGTACACTCTCCCCCAGCAATGTAATGACTGGACAGCCTATTATGTCCGCTGTTGCCGGAATGGAGCCATCACCAATCTGGCCAATCCAAATTCACAGCGAATTTACATTGAAGCAACGCTAAACAACCTGGATGTAACGTGTAACAGTTCACCAGTATTTACCAATAAACCAGTTCCGTTTCTCTGCAATCTTTCTCCCTATCTGTTCAACAATGGTTCGATTGATGTAGATGGTGATTCACTGGCCTTTGAACTGATTGATCCCCGTACCAAAACCAATGGACCAGCTACCGATATCCCATTCGTAGGTGGATTCAGTCCATCTTACCCGCTCGCAACTGCTCCCGCTAACGCCTTTAATTTCGATCCATTGAGTGGGCAGATGTCTTTCACACCAAATGGATTACAGCAGGCGGTGGTCACGGTCAGGGTAAAAGAATATCGGAACGGTGTGTTGATCGGCACAGTTCTGCGGGACATTCAGCTGGTGGTTTTCAATTGCACCAATCAATCACCCTTTCTGGATCCGCCTAGTAATATCAGTGGAGCGGTCTTCAATGGCAATACCTTTTCTGTCTGTGCCGGTAGTACACTCAACTTTGATTTACGGGCCACCGATCCAGACGCGGGAGACCTGTTGACATTTACCTCTAACGTCCAGAATGCACTACCAGGGGCGACATTTACTCAAACCATCGGCAATCCCAATGTTGGGTCTGTCAACTGGCCCACGACCATTGCGGATACGGGTACCTACTTCATTTCTTTTCTTTTGCAGGACAATGGTTGCCCCCTGATTGCCAGTCAGGTGGTTGGTTATAACATCATCGTCCAGCCAGCTACGACCTATCCACCACAGAATAATTTTGTATGCCCAACCAATTCCAATACCGTCAATCTGCAATCTTCCATCCCGAATACCGGAGGCACCTACACCTGGAGTCCAACGACCGGATTGAACAATCCCAATATTCAGAATCCGGTGGCGACCATCCCCAATTCGGGCACGATGACCTACTATGTAACTTACTCGGATACCAGTGCCTGTGCAGCGGTGGAAGAGGTCAACATCACGCCTGCCGGTGCGGTGGGTCTGCCAGACACCGTAGAAGTGTGTATGGGTGATTCGGTTCAGCTTAGTGCAAACTTTGTCCAGTTTGGTCCCAATCAGCCATTTACCTTTACCTGGGACCCTCCAACTGGTCTCAGCAGCACCACCATCGGCAATCCGATGGCTTCCCCGACAAGCACCACAACCTATACAGTTACCGCTTCTACCCTCAACTGCTCTTTTGCCGCAGATGTCGTGGTGGAAGTCATTGAAATCCCTGTCATTCTCACGATTCCAGCTGATTCAATTTGTGCCAATGATTCGACCACGCTCATGCCAAATGGCACCAACCTCAATGGTGCGACTTTCTCCTGGAGTCCGATCAGCGGAATGAATGACCCTAATATTCTCAATCCTACCGTCGGGCCGAATCAAAGTCAGGTATATACTCTGACCGCCGGCAATCAATGTGGCAGTGGCACGGCTTCGACCCCAATCACTGTTTTTTCTCCCCTCAATGTCAGTCTGAGTGTACAAGACGTCAATTGTCAGGGCGCAAATGATGGCGCCATCGCGGCCAATGTGAGCGGCGGTAATGGTGCACCGGATTATCTTTGGTCGCCTGGTGGCAGTACTGCCAGTGGCCTCAGCAATCTTGGCCCCGGAATTTATTCTGTTCTCGTCTCTGACGCAGCAGGCTGCTCTGCGGCTTCCAGTGTCACACTTGTTGAGCCCCCCGCATTGCTACCATCCCTGGTCAGCCAGGTCAATGTCAATTGTTTTGGTGGCTCAGACGGTAGTCTGCTATTCAATGCCAGCGGTGGGACCCCAGGCTATCAATATTCGCTCAATGGTGGGACGTATCAGTCCAGTCCGGATTTTCAGAATCTCCCGGCAGGAACCTATAATCTGACCGTACGGGACAGCCGCATGTGTGAAAGCCAACTTGGTCCATTCCAGATCACCGAACCGAATGCACCCGTTCTGGTGCAGGTCATCGCTACGGTTGCCGCAGGCTGTAACAGTACCCTGGGGCAAATCACCGTACAAGCGAGCGGAGGAACCGGTCCATATTCGTTTCGTCTTAACAATGGCCCCAATCAGGCGGCACCAGTCTTCAGCGGTCTGGGACCAGGTACCTATACCATCCGGGCCACGGATGCAAACGGCTGTATCGATCTCGTCAGTACAGAGATCAGTGTCATTACTGATCCCAGGGCGACATTGGATTCGCTGGGAGGCGTTTCCTGTTTTGGCGGCAGTGACGGCTTTGTCAGAATCAGCCTGAGTGGTGGGCAAGGGCCATACCTTACCTCTATCGATGGCTCTGCTTTTGGCATCGATACTGTGTTCACCAATTTAGATGCTGGTCTGCATACCGTTGTGATGTCAGATGCTTCTTCCCCGCCTTGTAGCTATTCACTGACCGTGGATATCCCACAGCCAGATAGTCTGGTCGCCCAGATTTTGAATCAAACTGATATCAGCTGTTTCGGCGGCATGGATGGCGATGTGCTGCTAACGGCTCAGGGAGGCACACGACCTTACACTTATGCCAATGGCAATGGTCCATTTAGCATCGATAGCTTATTTAGCATACTGCCTGCAGACAGCTATCTCTTCAACATTGAAGATGCCAATGGCTGTATGGACACCGTTTCAACAACCTTGATTGAACCAGCAGACCTGGTCTTGAGCGGAGGCTTCACAGCGCCACTCTGTTTTGGCGATGCCAATGGATCTCTTCAAGTATCTGCAGCTGGTGGGACACCACCTTATGCTTACAGTTTCGAAAATGGTCCCATGGTCGCAGACACCAGTTTTGGTGGTCTGACCGCTGGTGATTACCAAATTGTGGTGGAAGACTTTCAAGGCTGTACCGATACACTCATCATCATCATTACCCAACCGGACGAAGTCTCTCTGGTAGTAGACAATATTCTCGCAATCGCCTGTTTTGGCGACTCCACCGGACAAATCAACCTGGTCGGTAGTGGCGGAACCCTCCCCTACTCCTTTGCCATGCCTGGTGACACTTTTGGACCGGGAAGCAATTTTACTGGCCTGGCGATGGGGAACTATCGCTTCCTGATGCGGGATGCTAATGGCTGTCTGACCGGAATTGATACCAGCCTGAACGAGCCACCGGCCTTGACGGGTGATCTCGAAACAGAAAACATCAGTTGCTTTGGGGCCGATGATGGCCGGGCAGAGCTAAGCGTTGCAGGTGGAACGCCACCTTATTCTTATGCCTGGAGCGACAATGGACCATCTCAGGCCGTTCGTGGCGCACTTCCACCCGGCTCATTTTGGGCGGAAGGTATCGATGACAATGGATGTATCATTCTCTTCCTGGGAGAAATCATCGAGCCTGATTCCATGCAGTTTGACAGTACCGCAACTGTGGATGTAGACTGCTTCGGAGAAGCAACGGGTGAGGTATTGGTATCGGTCCGGGGCGGAACAGAACCCTATGTCTATGACTGGTCTAATGGCGGAACGGATTCTGCCCAGATCGGGGTACCGGCCGGCACTTATTTCATCACCGTAACCGACTCCAATGAATGTGAGATCAATGATACCCTGATCGTCAATGAATCCCCCCAACTATTGGTTTCTGACTTTGAGATTTCGGATGCCTTTTGTGATTGGGACAATGGAGAATTATCCGTGCTGGTCGAAGGCGGTGTGCAGCCTTATGAATACATTTGGGATGCTCTACCGGGCATCAACACCGATATGCTTACGGGTCTGGCCGCGGGAGACAGTGTCCCACCCTATACACTCGAAGTGATCGACAGTCTTGGCTGTATTCTACGGGATACCTTCGAAGTGGGGCGGGAACCCGCACCCATTGCAGCCTTTCGCATCAATCCACCATTTGCAGATACCCTCATTTGGTCAGAGTTGCCAATCGAATTCATCAATGAGTCTCAGTTCTCAAATCTCTTTCAATGGCAATTTGGTGATGGTGGGCTCAGTGAGTTGGAAAATCCCACTCATGCCTATGATGAGCCAGGCTTTTACCCGGTATGCCTCATTGCTTACGATTCACGTTTTCTGTGCCCTGACACAGCCAAATTAGACCTGAATTTGCTCCCACCAGGACAGATATTCTTCCCCAATGCCTTCACCCCCAATGGCGATGGCAACAATGAGTATTTTTTTCCGGTCGGAGAAGGCATTTTGGCACTCCGCTTGCGTATATTCAGTAGGTGGGGGATGGAAATCCGCAACATAGTAGGTGCTTCTGCCAAATGGGATGGTCTGGACAAAAGAGGCCAGGCATCTCCCGAAGGGGTCTATGTTTTTGTGGCTGAGGCACGCCTCAACGATGGATCAATCGTGAAACGAAGCGGTACGGTTACGCTGTACCGATAAGATATGCTTTAACCTGTGTTGCCGGGGGGTCTGTGTGGATCTCCCGGTTTTTCTTTTTCAGGAACGGGTGTCTTTGTCCTCCAGA
>JBCBZF010000013.1:0-20848 GCA_039815525.1 Bacteroidota bacterium
CCCATTGGGGGAGAATTAGACTACCTGCCGCTACAGTTCCGGCAGCTTTGAGAAAGTTCCGACGTTTGTTATCCATTTTTGAGTGGTCAATTTTCACATGAAAGATAGGAAAGCCGTAGCAAAGAACTGTCCTACTTTCAAGTGAAAGTAGTTTAGGATTCTGTGTTTCCTTTGCCAACTGATTGGTCAGTGTTCTTTTTTAGCCCCTTTATTGCTCTTTTTTTCCAAAAAAGGAGCGCCACAGGGCCTAAGCTGAAACCCATCTCCTGGATCGAGCTTCCTTAAGCATCAAGCTAAGGCATAGAGTTTTAGCAAACAGGGTTTTTAGGGATGCCACACACATCGGGTCATCCTGAATCCTGTTTCAGGATCTTTATCAGGCGTAAAACTGATTTGATAGCTAGAGATTCTGAACAAATTCTCCACTGCCTTACGATTTTTTCAGGATGACAGGACTGTTTGACGATTTTGCCAACATTTAGTATTTATGGGATCGGAGTCCGGGACAGGCTATCTACACCCGTTGGAGACATGCTCCTTCCCAGTCGCACGTTCTCGTTGATCTCTTCACCACTATGATGCTGTGAAGTCCTGATCAGACAAGACTGATTTCGATTCCTTCGGCAAACCATTGATGATGATTTCGTCAATAAAGATCCAGCTTTTGCGCCCCGGAAAAGGATGCCATTTAGGGTTTTTCAGGGGGCTTTTGACTTCCACTTTCACATAGCGGGCCTCAGTTGCAGGAAAGTCTATGCTAAAGTATTTCAGCTCTGAACCCTGATCTTCGGGAAGCGGGGCAATCGCTTTCTCACCCAGCTTCCGATAGTTCCGGCCATCTTTTGACACCAGTATATTGATTTTGCGGGGGAAAAAGATCCAGGCACCGGGGGTCGATAAAGCACTGACTACCACCTGATTGACGCTTTTGGCTTCGCCAAGGTCAAAAATGCCATTCATATGCTGGGCTTCATATCCCAGCCATAGACCGTCAGTGTGCCGGGTGCTGCCCTTTAGCAGGTCAACCAAACTTTCACCACCTTCAGCGCTGTATTTAGACGAAGGTTCGGGGATCAGCTTGACGCTTGCAACCGCATAATCAGATTTCACCAAGCGTTGACTGGCAATGGGACTATCCAGCCAGCCTTCCCGAAACTGGCGGGTTTTAACTTCGGCCGATCGACTAACATAAATGGGTTCTTGATAGATCAGACCATTTTCCGCCGGATCACTTCCATCAAGTGAATAGACAATCTGCGTACCCTTAAAAGAGGAAACAAGGCTGACTTCAATTGAATCACGGAACAAAGTCGCGCCTACCTTAATCAGGGGCGAATTGAGTTTATTCTCACCAAAAAGTTTCCGGTCCAGTTCATATTGAATCTCCCAGTCGGGATGTTCGCTTTGTAGTTGCGAGATAGCAGTTGGGGAAACCTCACTTTGCCAGAGATACAGATGCGTCAAAGCTGTTTGCCGTGCAATGTCAGGCAGGGCCGTATCTGATATTTTCGTCCGGTAGAGGTTAAGAGAAGTCAAAAAGGTCCAATCGGGAAACTGTTTCGGCGTTTCATCGGTGATGGCCGTATTCTGAATTTGCAGCTTACGCAAGTGGGGAAATTCCTTCAGGTATTTTGCGTGCAGGTCGGAAAAATTGCTACCGGCCAGATTCAGTTCCAACACATTTGCGCCGATATCGCTTAGGCGATCAAAGAAAGCTTCACTCAAATCCTGTCGATTAGCAAGGTTGACAATCACAAAGGGATTTTCAATTGCGACCCTGCTCACCTGTATACCATCACTGGCAAAGTCATTCAAATCATCTTGATCAATTTCATCTAAATCATCAGCCAACAGATCCAATTCTGTCTTTTCGTAGCCATCCAAAATCTCCTGTACGTCCTCATTGCCCTGCATCTCTTCCACCAGACAGTCTCCACAGCCTTTGTTCTCCAACCACCATTCCAGCAAGGCGATTTCTTCCCGGTCCAATTGTCTTTTCCCGGAAGGTGGCATGTGTTTGTCATCATCCATGTCCAGATGAATCCGCTTTAGCAATTCGCTTTCATCAGGTGTATGGGCCACAAAAGCCGCTCCACTTTCTCCGCCTTTCAGCAAGGCCGCATAGGAGGTCATGATCAATTCTCCTTTGGCCTTGGTTTCATTGTGGCAGCCAGTACATTTAGCGTTAAAGATGGGCTGGATAATGACTTCATAAGTATTGGCAGCGGCCACATCTTCGATCAGAATGGGCTCGTTATTGGGTTGGGTAAACAGATAATCTTCACCATGGGTCATATTGCCGCCCAAGTGACCGACCATCGCCATGATGGGCAAACTGAGTGCCATAAAGGGAAAATAGAGCTTCTTCCCCCAGCTCTCCCGCTGCCGATGTGCCACAAAGACAAAAGCGGCAATGGCCGTCAGACTGATGCCCAACCAACGGTGCCAGAAAAGGGTATCATCTTCATAACCGCCTTCATTTCCAAGACCCCAACCAGTTGCGGCCGAGCCGACTGCCATGATGGTTGCGACGAGGAGTGCCAGGTGAATGGCCACATCCAATTCGGGTTTCTTGCGCGCTCTTTTCCAGACTTCCAGAAAAAAGGTGAGAAAAAGAATTCCGATCGGCAAATGCACCAATAGCGGATGAAAACGACTGATATTGAGTGAAAAATCCATGGGTCAGTCTTGTTGAATGATCAATTCGTCGATAAAGAGCCAGGGCTTCTTGCCGGCCCCACCGTGCCAGTCCGGAATCTGTTGTAGTGGGCTGATGCGAATGCTAAGGGAAGATATTTTCTGGGCCGGCCAGCCGATTTTGGGGAAGACAAAATCATCCGGTTTGTTGTGTGTAGGTGCAGCTTTTTGCCATTGCCCCAACACTTTTCCCTCATGCAATACCTCGATGCGTTCTGGTAAAAAAATCCAGGCACCATGATGTTCCAGCAAACTCAGTTGCAAACCGGAGAGCTGCATAGGTTCTGGTAATGTCAATGTCATCTCAAGGCTGTCTTCAAGAAAGCCCAACCAGGCCGGTTTGGCCCGAAAACTTTTCGGGCCTTTGATGCCATCAATCAATGAAACAGCGCCCTGAGCCGGATAGTTTGTATTCGGCTCTGCGGAAAGCGTCAATTTCGTCTCAGCGGGCAAAGGATTCAGCTTCACAATCTGAACCGTTATGCTTTCACTGGATTGAAAGTTCGGGTGCCAGGCTTTGGCCCTTAGCAGGGTGCTTTCTGTATACTCAAGCGGCTTTTTGTACAAAGGGCTGCTTTCCTCTACTTCACTACCATCAGTTGTATAGCGAATCTCAACCCCAGCTTCAGCCAACTCGATCGAGACCTGCGCATTCCACAGGAAAAAGACCGAATCAATCTGAACCTGTGGTTGGGACAAAGCAATTCGTTCGCCTCCGGCAAAAGATTGTGCCATAAGAGGCAGGCTCCATATCCACAGCAAACAGTATGTGAGCATACTTTTCATCTCAGACACGGTAGAGTTTAATCGGATAGGTTTTGCCTGCATTCCATTGGGCCACGTATAGGTTTTCATCTTCATCTACACAGACATCGTGGGGATGCTGAAAAATTTTCAGGGTTTGATACATGGGGCTGAGCTGGCCGTCGGTGTAGATCGGTTCCCGCCCACCGGGGGCTGAAATGAGGCGATCATTTTCATCCAATACAGAGACAAAGCCGGTCCCGCTGCTGCCATCACCGGACCAGATGGTGGCCAGATAGACGTTTTTGCCCTGAATCACCGGACGGCAAATGAATGCACCGGGCAGATCAATGGTCGACAGATGCTTTCCATCCAAAGAAAAACGCTTCAGTTTATTCTGCTGGCGGGCGGTGATCAGCAAAGTTGGGGTTCCGCCCTTGCGACGGTCAACACAAATGCCGTGGGCATTGTCAAAATGTTCCTCACCTTCTCCCCTGCCTCCAAATACATGCAGCAATTCGCCTTTGGCATTATAATGCAGAATGTATTGCTGGCCATAACCGTCCGCCACATAGATGTCGCCATTGTCAGCGATGGCGGTTTCGGTGGGGACGTATTGATCAGCCTTTTCATACTTCCCGCTTTCTTCCGGCCAGGGCAATGTCAACATCACTTTGCCGTCGAGGGTGGTTTTGATCACTTCATGTCGCTGGTTGTCAGAGATGTATAAAAACTCTTCCCCATTTTCATCATGAATGCTCAGACCATGGGCACCGGGATAGTCTTTGCCCCAGCATTCCAACAGTTTGCCATCTTTGTTGTAGACGATAACATTGTTCCGGGTATGATTGGTCAACAGGAGAATGCGTCCTTTGGCATCCTGCACCATTTCATGACAATCTTGTACCGGGTAATAGGAAGCATTCAATGCGCCCCAATTCAAATCAATTTTGTAGCGATGGCTGCCGTGCCCGATCACCAGTTCGTCCAGTGAACGGCCATAACCATCGAGCCCCAGGCTGAGGCCCAATCCGGCAGCAATGCTGCTTTTGACAAAGTCTCTTCGTCTCATTGATCGAAAATCAAGTAATGATGCCTTTCACCACATCTCCTTCTACATCAGTCAGGCGATAGCGACGGCCCTGATGTTTATAGGTCAGACGCTCATGATCAATGCCCAACTGATGCAATACCGTGGCCTGAAAATCATGTACATGAACCGGGTCTTTGACGATGTTGTAGCCAAATTCATCGGTTTGGCCATAGACAATGCCGGGTTTGATGCCGCCACCGGCCAACCAAATGGAAAAACAACGTGGGTGGTGATCACGGCCGTAGTTGGTTTCGGTCAGCGTGCCTTGGGAGTAATTGGTGCGCCCAAATTCTCCGCCCCAGATGATCAGGGTGTCTTCCAGCATACCGCGCTGTTTGAGGTCCATGACCAAAGCGGCAGAAGCCTGATCCGTATCTTTACACTGCTTGGAAATCGCACCGGGTAAGGTGTCATGGTGGTCCCAGCCCATATGATAGAGTTGGATAAATCGCACCCCTTTCTCCGCCAGACGGCGGGCCAACAGGCAATTGGCAGCATAAGTACCGGGCTTCATCGCATCCGGGCCATACATCTGGTAAATGTATTCCGGCTCATCGTCCACATTCATCACTTCTGGTACTGAAGTCTGCATGCGATAGGCCATTTCATATTGCGCAATCCGACTTTGAATCTCAGGATCGCCACTGGCCTCGTATTGCATTTGATTCAGTTCCGCCAGTTTGTCTAGCATCGCACGACGCTGGCTGCGGTCGATGCCATTGGGATCATTGAGATACAGAACCGGATCTTTGGCGGCCCGAAACTGTACGCCCTGATGGAGAGAATGCAAAAAGCCATTGCCCCAGAGACGGGAGTAGAGTGGTTGCCCATTGGGACGGCCAGTGCCACGTGAGAGCAATACGGTAAAGCCGGGCAGATTTTCATTTTCGCTGCCCAGACCATAACTCAACCAGGCACCCATGCTGGGGCGACCGGGCTGCTGAGAACCAGTCTGGAAAAAGGTGATGGCCGGATCATGATTGATCGCCTCGGTGTACATGCTGCGAATGATGCAGAGTTCATCGGCGATTTTAGCAGTGTATGGCAGCAGATCGCTGATCCAGGCACCACTTTGTCCCCGCTGGCGGAATTCGAAATTGGAGCCGACCAGCGGGAAGCGGTCCTGACCGGAGGTCATACCGGTGAGACGTTGTCCATTTCGGATGGAATCGGGCAGATCTTCGCCCCGCCTCTGGTTCAAAAGGGGTTTATGATCAAACAATTCCAGCTGAGAGGGGCCACCACTTTGGAACAAATAGATGACGCGCTTCACCTTGGCCGGATGATGCAATTGGCTCAAAATGCCATTGATGCCGCCGCTTTCTTTTTGCAGCAGTCCATGTTCATCCTCACGGAAAAAATTCATCCCCAGCAGTGATCCCAGGGCAACGGTTCCCAGTCCCAGGGCGCCTTTTGACAAAAAGGCCCGGCGATTGAGTTGTAAGGCGCGATCTTGTATGATTTTGTCCATGGTCTTTATCCTCTGGTAATGGCTTCGTCAAGATTGAGAATGGTATTGGCAACAAAAGTCCAGGCGGCAATTTCAGCCGTCGGCAGGTCGGTATCCAGTTGATGTTCTCCGGTTTGGAGGTAGGCCTTCGCAGCTTCCGGATCAGCCTCAAAATGGGCTTTCTCTTCGGTCAGATATTGCTGGAGGAGTTCAATTTCCTTCGCAGCGGGTTTACGTGATGTACAACGCTGGAACATATATCGAATGCGCTCTTCCGGCGCATTGGACAGCGCAATGGCATGCGAGGCCATCACTCTGGCGGCTTCGACGATCTGTGGATCATTGAGCAGGATCAGGGCTTGAAGCGGTGTATTGGTTTCCTGCCGTTTAATGGTACACAAATCGCGGGAAGAGGCATCAAAGGTCATCATACTGGGTGGAGGTACTGTTCGCTTCCAATAAGTATACATGGAGCGGCGGTACAAATCTTCGCCTTTCCCCTGTACATAACGAGCGGTTCGTCCGCCACCGCCGCCAGTAGTCTCTGCCCACAATCCAGCTGGCTGATAGGGTTTGACACTGGGGCCACCCACTTCTTTTTGCAGCAGTTCACTTACCTGCAAAGCCTGATCCCGAATCATTTCCGCATTGAGACGGCGGCGACTGGCCCGGGCCAGCCATCGGTTTTCAGGGTCGATTTGCAGCATTTTGGGTGTAACATCACTGCTTTGCTGGTAGGTTGCAGACAGAATCATGTATTTAAGCATGGCCTGAATGTTCCAGCCTTCATTCTGGAATTTCAGGGACAGATAATCCAATAATTCCGGATGGGAAGGCAGATTGCCCTGATTACCAAAATCAACTACCGAACTGACGATTCCCTGTCCGAAAAGCTGTTGCCAGAGGCGGTTCACGGCAACACGTGCAGTTAGCGGATTCCCTGGATCAAACAACCATTCCGCCAAACCGGCCCGATCGGCGGGAAGCTTTTCTGAAAATGGCAAAACTGATTCCGGGGTAGCTGCCTCAACTTCCTCGGCATGTTGATCGTATTGGCCGCGGTTGAGAACAAAGCTCTGGCGTTTTTCCGGCAATTCCTCCATCACCATCAGAGACAGAGAGGCGAGAGAGTCTTTGTTGTTGATAAAAGAAACCACCTCCTCAATTTCTTTGTCTGAAACGGTTATAAAAGGTTTTGCAACCGACACGCCATCACGATTGATGTATCTCATCAGGCCATTTTCAGGCACATTATTGAAAAAGCTGAAGAGAGAATAGTATTCTTTCTGGCTGATGGGATCATATTTATGGTCGTGGCAACGGGCGCATTCCATGGTCAGACCGAGAAAAGCTGTCGCAAAGGTCTGGGTCCGGTCTGCCACATACTCAACCCGGTATTCTTCGTCAATCACCCCGCCTTCGGCGGTGATTTTATGATTCCGGTTGAAACCAGTGGCAATGATCTGCTCAAGAGAAGGGTCTGGCAACAAATCACCCGCCAATTGCCAACTGACAAATTGATCATAGGGTAGATTTTTTCGGAAAGCATGGATCACCCAGTCCCGCCAGGGCCACATCAGGCGTTCAAAATCGTCCTGATAACCATGGGTATCCGCGTATCGGGCCAAATCCAGCCATTCAGTTGCCATCCGCTCGGCATAGGCATCTGAGCCCAGAAGTTGGTCAACGACTTTTTCAAAAGCCTGCTCACTGGAATCTGCATTAAAGGCTTCAACTGCCTCTGGGGTAGGCGGCAGACCAGTCAGATCAAAATGGACCCTGCGTAAGAGTTTTTCTTTGCTAGCTGGTCCAGAAGCTTCTAACTGTTGTTCATCCAGTTTGGCGAGGACAAAATGGTCAATTTCATTTTTGGCCCAAGTCTTCGATTCTATTTGAGGAATTTCGGTCTGAGTTGGGGGAATAAAGGCCCAGTGCTTTTTCCACTCTGCCCCCTGCTCGATCCATTTTTGGAGAAGTTTCTTTTCATGATCGGTGAGATCCAGATTGGCGTCCGGTGGGGGCATCACCAGATCGGGATCATCACTAAAAATCCGACTGATCATGCTGCTTTCATCTGGCTTTCCGGCGACGATGGCAAAGTGATCTTTTTTATCTCCCAATGCCGCAAATGCAGCTTCCGCTTCATGTAATCCCAAACCAGCTTCACGGGTTCGTTCATCAGGTCCATGACATTTAAAGCAGCGGTCTGATAAGATTGGCTTGATGTGATAATTGAAATCAACCTTATCAGGGATGCGTTTTTGTCCAGCCAGCGCCCCCGGGGCAGTGTCTTCCGACCCACAGGCATCAAGGCAGCATAAGCCGATCAATAATAAGATCGGGAACACCCATTTTCGTTTTATATGCGAGAATCGAGTAAGCATGATGACTTCGATTGAAGATAAACTTAAATCACCGGTAGTTCTTGTTGAATTTGTTGCCAGAAAGGCTCGTCCATGCATCGTGCCGCACCAATTAATGCCGCATCTTCCATTAGCTCTGAGAGGCGTAGATCGCAGTTCAATTCTTCCACTTTTAGTTGATTCTTAAGAGCGGGAAAGAACAAAGCGTGGGCCTTCGCGATATTTCCACCGAATACCAGTAAATCAACATTAAATTTTCGTAACCAGGGTAGAAGGAATTGGCCTATTTCTGCGCCAAATGTTTCAAAAAGCTGTTTTGCAAGGGGATTTCCGGCGTGGGCCGCTTCTGCAATTTCCCGGACACCAGGCAGTGTCTGTCCGCTCAGCTTGTGATAAGCATTGACACAGCCCCGGGTAGAAAAAGAGGCGTCTGCAATACCATCCTTCCAGGAAAGATGCCAAAGACTACCATGAGGCGGTACATCCGACCGCTTTACAATTGGAAAACCATTTTCGATAAAAGCAGAGCCCATCCCGGTCCCGAGGGTGATCGCAATTTGTCTTTGATGGCCTCGCCCCTGCCCCAGCCAGGCCTCCCCAACGGCAAAGGCGGTGGCATCATTGATGAAACGAATGGGCAAGTCGAGCTGCTGTAAGCGCGGCTTCAACTCTTTGGCGACATCACATCCATAGAGTGAGAGATATTTGTCATTGCCTTCAAAGCCAGCAATGCCCGTTTGGTAGTTAAATGGCCCTGTGATGGCCATGCCAATTCCTTTGATCTCTTCCGCAGGCAGTTGTTTGAGGCATTGATTGACGGCCGCTGCCCAGCGGTCCAGGATAACCCCTTTTTCAGCCTTATTGTCGACGCTCAAATAGCTGCGGCTGCGATCAATGATCTGTTCGGTTCTCAGATCTATGCCAGCCGCCAGAATATGGCTCCCACCAATGTCTATCCCAATGCTGATGTCAGAATTCATGGTTTCAGGTATTTGTCAGGATCTGTTGACAAAGAATAAGGTGCGGCGGTGGGTTTGACGCCACGATTCCGATTGGGTTGATCGCTCATTTGGAAGCTCAGTTGCCCTCCAGATTGCAGTTCGTGATGATCCAGCCAGTTTCGGTCCACAGGATTTCCGTTTATGGTCGCAGACGAAATGTATACCTGCTCAGGCCCATTGTTCTCAGCTTGAATCCGCAGTTTTTTTCCATTCTCAAAAGTCATTTCCACTTCATCAAATAAAGGACTGCCGATCACATACTGGGTCGTGGCTGGTGTGACCGGATAAAAGCCTAAAGCGCTGAACACATACCAAGCCGAAGTTTGGCCATTGTCTTCATCACCACAATAGCCATCCGGCGTCGGAGCATACAATTTATCCATGACTTCCCGGACCCGCTGCTGTGCTTTCCAGGGCTGGCCGGCGTAATTATAGAGGTAAATCATGTGTTGGATGGGCTGATTGCCATGGGCATAATTCCCCATGTTGACGATCTGCATCTCCCGGATTTCATGAATGGTAAATCCATAATAGGAGGCATCAAAATCTGGTGGCATGGTAAACACGGCATCCAGTTTTTGAGCAAAGGCTTCTTTTCCCCCCATCAATTTTACCAAGCCGGCTACATCCTGAAAAACCGACCAGGTGTAATGCAGACTATTTCCTTCCGTAAAGGCATCACCCCATTTCAGTGGATTAAAAGGTGATTGAAATTCGCCGGACTCATTCTTACCCCGCATCCAGCCACTTTCTGGGTCATAGAGCTTTTGGTAGTTAAAGGCTTTCTGATAAAAATTCTTTGCCTCTGCCTCTTTACCCATCAAAGTCGCCATCTGCCCAATCGCAAAATCTGCATAGGCGTATTCCAGACTGCGGGCGGCGTTTTCATTGATGCCGACATCATAGGGCACATAGCCCAACTGATTGTAGTAATCAACTCCAGCCCTCCCGACAGAATTGACTGGCCGATCTTTCCCAATCGTCGCATTTTTTGAAACCGCTTCGAACAACAGTTCGGCATCAAAATCACGGATTCCCTTGACATAGGCATCCGCAATCAGCGAAGCGGAGTTGGAGCCAATCATACAATCGCGGTGGCCGGGACTGGCCCATTCCGGCAACCAGCCAGATTCTTTATAGGTATTTGCCAGGCCCTGCATGATCTGTTTGTTGAGATCGGGATACATCAGGGTGAAAAATGGAAAAACGGCCCTGAAGGTGTCCCAAAAACCATTGTCGGTGAACATATAGCCTGGCCGAACGTCCCCACTGTATGGACTGTAATGCACAATTTCGCCCGCTTCGTTGATTTCGTAAAAGCTTCGGGGAAACAGCAGGAGACGATACAGACAGGAATAAAAGGTTTTCACATTGTCCATCCGATCATCTTTGACTTTGATGCGGGACAATTCCTTGTTCCAGGCATTGTAGGCTTTGGATTTGGTCGCCTCAAAACTGTCTGCCCCAATTTCATTGGTCAGGTTCAGCTCGGCCTGCGCCGGGCTGATGAAGGATGAAGCCACTTTAACATGCACTTTTTCTCCCCGCTCTGTCGCAAATCCAATGATGGCCCCTACGTGCTGTCCCTCACTTTCCTTGCTGCCCGCTTGCAGGGTCCATTTGTCGGTCCAGGTATGGGTCAGCGCAAAGTCTTTGTCAAAAGTTGCCACGAAATAGTTATGAAAATTCTCTGGGACACCGCCATGATTGTTGCGGCAGTAGCCAATGATTTTTCGTTCTTCCGGCAGAATTTTGACCATCGAGCCCATGTCAAAACCATCCAGGAGGATGTAGGCTGAATCCGTTTGGGGGAAGGTAAAACGAAAGTGAGCTGCCCGTTCGGTGGGACTGACTTCCGCCATGACATCATAATCGGCCAGATAGGTTTTGTAATGATGGGGGTGTACTTCTTCAGCCTTGTGCGAAAACCATGATTGGCGTTCTTTTTCTTCGTATTTGAGTGATCCGGTTACGGCCATGAGGGAAAAAGCCGCATAATCATTGATCCAGGGACTGGGCTGATGGGTTTGTTTGATGCCACGGATATGGTTTTCATCGTACTTATAGGTCCAGCCATCTCCCATTTTACTGGTCATAGGTGTCCAGAAATTCATGCCCCAGGGTAAGGCAATGGCGGGATAGGTATTGCCATTGGAGAGGCTGAATTCTGAGTCAGTCCCCATCAGTGGATTGACGAGGCTTACGGGGTCAAATACATAAGAATTGGACGTGGATGTCGGTTGGCAACTCATCAAAATTGCAAAAAAAAACCATATAAAATGTTTCATTTTTTCATGTTTAGGTTAGGTCTGAAGCGTGATACCAATCATACCTACTCCTCGATTTTATCGAGCCAATTGAACTTCAGAATGGCCGATGTCGCCGCAAATACGCCGATGGCGATCCACATGGAATTGAATTCGCGAATGACCAGATAGATTGGGATCAGCACCATGCTCAACTGCCAGATGGTTCCCACCACTACATTGAGCATGTCTCGACCGAAAGCCCGGTTGATCGGAAAATCAGGTTCTTCCGACAGAACGTGGTCGCGTATGGGTCCCCAAAATCCCCAGGGTCGTACGTCTTTGTAAAACTTGATCAACACCTCTTTTTCATCAGGTTTGGTTGTAAAGGTCCCGACCAATGAACCGATCAATGAAAATCCCAGGATAAAGGGAAAGCCATAGAGGGCTTGCAAATCAGGAAACAGAACCGGCATTACCAGGGACGCGATCAATCCGGCCATCATGCCCCAGAAATATCCATAGCCATTGAAGCGCCACCAATGCCATTTGAGCAGGTTGGCAGCAGTATAGCCTCCGAAGAGTGCTGCAAACAACCACTGCATCACATCATCAATGCTTTCGACCACAAAGCCGAAGGCAATCCCGACCACAACCAAAACGCCTGAGACCAGATAGCTGTAACGAACGTATTCTTTGTCGGTACCGTCTGGCTTGATGTACTTTTTGTAAATGTCATTCACAAAATAGGCTGGTGCGGCATTGACGGTCGCGGCATAGGTAGACATAAAAGCCGCCAGCAAACCTGCGATCAGCAAGCCAGTGAGCCCAATGGGGATGTAGTTGTCAATGGCGTAAGGAAGGATCTGTTCAAAGTCAAAGGCTTCATTGCTGCCCTGAATTTCCGGGCCGAGATAGACCAGGGCAAGAATGGTTAGTCCCGCAACCAGCATATAACGTGGGATAAACATCACCAGCGAAACAATGCCACTCATTTTGGCAGCTTCAGCCGGAGATTTTGTAGCCAGAATGCGCTGCATATCATAATTGGGTACAGGTCCGGCCATACTTGACAAAATCCCTTTGAACAGCATCATCATGAAGAAAAAGCCAAAAAGGCCAAAGTCATCTTTGGCAATTTTGTCGTTCACGGAATCAATAACGCCCGTCCAGTTGATGTCGAGTTCCATCCCAAAGAAGAGATCTTTCCAGCCTTCCGGAATGGCTGCATTCAGTGCCTCCGGACTGACCTGATTGATCGCAATGATGCCCACTGCGATGGAAGCCACCGTCATCATGATAAACTGAAGAACTTCTGTAAATACCACTGAGTACATGCCGCCTTTGATCACATATAAAGTGGTCACACTCAAAATGATCAGGGCATAGACATTGGGCGTCAGATCCCAGGGCAGGAAAGTTGCGGCAAAGCCACCAATCCCTTTGAATGCATAGGAGATAAAGCCAATGGCGCTGATAATGGCAAAGACTACCACCACGTTATGCGATAATTCTGCGCCTCTACCAGTTCCAAAGCGTGTTTTCAACCATTCAGCTCCCGTCATGACATTGGATCGCCTGAGCCAGATGGAGAGATAGATCATCAAAAAAATCTGGTTGAAGGTCGGCCATATCCACGGCATCCAGGCACCTTTGAGTCCATAGACAAACAGCATAGACACCAACCACATGGTTCCGGTGATGTCAAACATACCGGAAGCATTGGACACGCCTAACATCCACCACGGAATGCTTTTCCCACCCAGGAAATAGGCATCGATGTTTTGGGAAGCCCGTTTGGAGATAAAAAGGCCAATGAAAATGGTCAATCCCAGGTAGATGAGAATGATGACAATATCAATGACGGCAAGATTCATAGTAGCAGGAATTTTACAGAAAAAAGAGGTGTCTATTGGTAGGTTTCAAATACGCTCTGTAAATGGATTGCGGGTTGATCCGTTCCGCTCAGCAGTACTTTTTTCACCTGTCCCGGAATGAGATCAAAAAAGTTATCCGAGAAGTGGCCTTTGCCATCTTCCGTATGCAGATAGAGATTTTTCACCAATCCTTCGCTTTGAACACTGACAAGATGATCTGCACCCTGTTTTTCGACTTCCCACTTGACGGTCGTCGCTTGTAAGTGCAGATCTTTGGGTGGGACCAGATAGAAAGTATTCTCATAAATCGCCTGCCCATTCTCTTGAATTTGACCGAAAAACAAGCAGTTAGATGTTGTTTCAGGCATGGTTCCCTGCCATTCCAATTTCACTTTTCCATTGTCTACAAGTTTTACGCTTGTCTGCTGTTGATCCAGTAATTTTCCATCCAGGGTCATCATCCGTATGTCAACCGTGAGGTTGACATCGGCAAAACGGTCAGACAAAACTTCAAACCAGATGCCTTTTTCATCCTGATCCATGATCAGAATGATCTCCTGATATGCCTTTTTGACAAAATAGTGGAGTGCCTTCCATTTACCGTAATAATCAATTCCGGCCCAGGAAGCGACGGGCCAGCAATCATTTAATTGCCAATACAGACTGCCCATACAAAAAGGTTTGGCCTGACGATAGGCTTCAATGGCCATGCGAATCCCACCGGCCTGCAACAGTTGAGAGAGATAAAGGAAAGAGGTAAAGTCCTTGGGATCGCGATAATCTTTTTCCAGATACTCTTTGATGATGCGGTTGCCACGTGGATGCTTCTGATGAATTTTCATCACCTCTGAATCAATGTCCCAATCTGCTTCAACCGTATATTTTTTCACACTGTCAATAAGCGGGAAGGACTGAAAGCCATATTCACTCATGAAGCGGGGGATACGCTCCCGATATTCAGAGAAGGGCGCAAGTTCATGCCAAACTCCCCAATAGTGCACATCACCATGTTTGTAGTTGTCCAAATCGGCATAGTCATACACTGGAGAGGAAGGCAAATAGCAGATCTCTGGTGCATATTCAGAGACTACTTTGGCCAGTAAATCCTCGAATAGTCGATTGTAATCGCTGAGGAGCTTTTTTTCCTGCTCCGCATTGTATTGATATTCCTCCTGCCAGCCCCAATTGTCCCAGCCAACCCGAATTTCATTGTTGCCACACCAGAGCGCGATCGATGGATGATTGCGCAATCTTTTCACCTGAGAAATGGCCTCCTGACGTACATTTTCCAGAAAAGCCTCATCACCAGGGTACATGGTGCAGGCAAACATAAAGTCCTGCCAGATCATGATTCCCATTTCATCCGCTAACTCATAGAACCAGGACTCTTCATATATTCCGCCTCCCCAGACCCGAATCATATTCATACCCGCTTCTACTACATCTTCAAACAATTTGCGGTAGCGTTCGGTCCCAACCTGATCAAGGAAACTATCCTGCGGAATATAATTGGCACCTTTGGCGAAAATGGCTTTGCCATTGACACGAAAGTAAAATGTGGTCCCTTCCGCATCAGGTTCGCGGATCAAATCAATCTCTCTGAAACCATGCTTCATCGATTGGCGGTCTGTCTGGGCATCCGGGCCTTCGAAGTCCACACGCACATCATACAAATAGGGCTCTCCCATCCCGCGTGGATACCACCTGCGGACCTCAAACAAGTTCATATTTGCGACCAACTTATGTCGTCCAGCCGCGAGATTCCGATTAAGAGAGACCATTTCACCCAATTCATCCAGATATATGCTCAGATGATAATGCCCTTCTTTCATCACCAGACAGTCAACCTCTGCAGTCAACTCGAATGCACTACCTCCTTTGGGGGCAGAACTGAGTTGAACCCCTTCGATCTGTAATCCTGGATAGGCAACCAGTGTAATGGGACGCCAGATTCCAGAAGTAACAAAACGTGGTCCCCAATCCCATCCATAGTGATAGGGTGCTTTCCGGGCAAAAACGCTCAGCTTTTCGGTCGAGTGGTCATTGCCCGCAGGATAAATCAATCCCACTTTCTGTGCTTCGGGGCGTACTTTTTTTAAGGGAGAATGAAAAAGAATACGGAGTTCATTGGCGCCTATTTTAAGTAAACTCTTCACCTCAGCCTGCCAGGCCCGAAACATATTATTGCTTTCGAGGATCAGTTGTTCATTCAACCAGATCTCAGCAAAAGTGTCGAGGCCTTCACATTCTAATTTTAGTCCAGCGTAATTAAGCTGTGCTTCTGTTAGTTCGAAAGCGAGCTTGTATTCCCAATCTTTTTCCTGAATCCATTGCAAGTGTTTCTCATGATCCCGATGGAAAGGGTGTTGAATCTGATCATTACGTAACAGGTCAGAGAAATTATTGCCTGGGACCTGGGCAGAGAACCAGTCTGTTGTCCCGACTTGACGAAAGGTCCAGCCCTCGGTGAGGGGCATACGGACCACACTTGCCAGGCCGGGTTCGGAAAGAGAAGAAGCGATGAATTCCATTTCATTTGGCATAGAACTGCAATTAGGATAGGCGCTTCGGAAAGTAGCTTTTTTTTTGCTGGATGGCCATCCTGTTGAACTTGAAAGCCAACAGAAAGCCCGGATGGTGGTGCACCACCCGGGCATGATTAACTACTTTACTATGTAACTATGCGATCAATTATGTGTTAGTTGGCATCCCACCAGACATTTTCAGTGATCACATCTCCACCAGACAGTCGATTAACAGCCTCATCATAATTGTCTGAATTGGCAAGAATTTCACTGACTGGATAGCGCATCCGACCAGGTATATTGGTTCCATTAGATTCACCCACCGTTTCGCCTACTGTCAGTTCAGGATAACCGGTTCTGCGATAGTTGGCGTAGGCTTCAAATCCGTCGAAGAGGAGGGAGATCCATTTCTGCGTATTGATCAGATTCATGGCATTCCCAGCATCCCAGGCCACATTGGCATTGGCCAGCAGGTCGGTAATTTCCTGATCCGTGATGGTCTCAGCTCCAGGATAAAGCGCCAGTTGCTGGCAAGCTGCTCTTATGCCATTTTCGTATGCTTCCTGTGCATCCCCATTGGCCCAGCCACGGGTAATGGCTTCGGCACGGTTGAACTCTACTTCAGCATACGTGAGATACAGAACTGGCGAGTTGTAGGCAGTCATGACTGCGTGGTTGGGCATGGCAAATTCAAATGCATCCGGCACATCGCGTCCATTGACGCGGCCCATGTGTTGTCCAACGCCAACATTGGTATTAACACTTCCGTCGCTGTTATAAGTTACTGCAATCACTTTTTCACGTGGGTCATTGGCAGCCTGCAGACGATCTAAAAACTCATCGCTAAGGTTGAAACCACCTCCGCCTACACCGAAGTCGTTGAAGACTTCACCGATTCCACTGGCAACCGGACCATCAGGCATGCTCCCGTCAAACTCAATCCAGGCCATGTCATCGTTGCTGCTAAAGACGCCGCCACTCAGGGCAGCCGCAACCGTTTCTTCAGCTAAGGTGCTGTTGACTTCAGATAATCGCATGCCAACCCGCAACAAGAGTGAGTTGCCAAACATGCGCCATTTGTCAATGTCTCCATTGTAAATGGGATCAAATGAACCAACGGTCCGGCCATTGCCGGCTGACAACTGTCCAATTGCTTGTCTCAGTTCACTGATGAAAGCATTGTACACTTCTTCCTGGGTGTCATAGGCTGGCTGGGGCACAGTCCCCCCCTGAAATGCTTCGCTGTATGGAATGTCGCCATACATATCGGTTACCCGCTGCATAATCATGACTTTAAAAATCATCGCCATGGCTTCCAGGTTGGTCCCTTCTTCCTGATTGATGATGTCCTGAATGTTGCGCATATAGGTACCAAAAGCTTCATTCCAATAGGCTGCCAGCCAGTCTTCGTTGGTGGTTTGGTAGTTATTTGGAGCCCATCCTCCGGAGAGTTGCTGAGCCCATTGGGAGGTGTAGATCAAATTTCCCCGCCAGGTTTCATAACGGCTGGAGGCCGCACGGTTGAGGGCAAAATTGAGCAAAAACTCTCCGTCAAGATTGTCCGATGTAGATGGATTGGTGTTGAGCTCCGCAAATCCATTATCACAGGAGGTACTGAAAATCGCCATGGGGACAATCACTGCCAGTACTTTTATGATTCGTTTATAGTTCATTTTGTGATTTCTTTTGAGGTCCATTTCACTAAAACTTCACATTCAGGTTAAATCCGTAGGAGCGAGTGCTGGGAATTGAGCTGTACTCAAAACCACTGCTTCCGAGATTGTACACTGCTTCCGGATCCAGACCGAGCTCAGAGAGGCTGTTCTGGATAAAGAATAGGTTTCGTCCGGTAAATGAAATGTTCACACCCCTGAAAGGCGTTTTGGACACGATGCTGGCAGGCAATTCATAGCCAATGACCAACTGACGGAGTTTGATGTAAGAAGCATCAAAAATGTTTTCGCTGGCGGCATTGAAAAACTGCGCGTAATAGTCATCCAACTGCGCTGCTGCAGTATTGGCACCTGTACCATCTGGACCGACACCAGCTCCCACAATTTCGAAGTCGGCATTTTCACGTCCAACCAGGGTATTTGGGTGCATGCCATAGAGGTAGGCGAAAGCATTGGTCAAAGAATAAATTTCTCCTCCTTGCTTGGTATCAAACAGAAGACTGAGAGAGAAATTTTTATACGACAATGCGGTCGTCAGCCCACCATACCAGTCAGGGGTATAATTACCCAGAATCTCACGATCAGGAGAAATCATTGGCAGGCCATTGGCGTCGTGAATAATCTCACCGGCATCGTTGCGCATCATAACGGTACCGTAAATGCTTCCAACCATACCCCCAACTTCGGAGAGAAGGTTTGCATTGAAACGGGCGGATTCGCCACTCAGGTTGTCAATGCCATCAGCCAGGGCAAGGACTTCATTGGTATTGGCCGCAAAATTCAGGCCGATGTCCCAACGCAAGTCCTTGTTGCGAACTGGCGTGGTGTTCAGGCTTACTTCCCAACCACTATTCTGGACATCACCAGCATTGAGGAAGAAGTTGTCAAAAGAGGTAGGACGCGGCAGACTGGCAGAGAAAAGCTGGTCTACTGTGTTTTGGGTGTAATAGGTAACATCCAGACCGACCCGGTTGTCGAAGAAGCGAAGATCGACGCCAGCTTCAAATGAGCGGGTAATGGTAGGGCTAAGGTTTTGGTTCGGGAAGGTTCCGGTTGAAATACTACCCAATGGCGAACCATTAAATGGAATCGAGCCAATGCCATACGTCAAAAGTAAACGATAAGGATCTGGTGCACCATTTCCAGCTACACCATAGCTTAGACGCAGCTTACCAAATGTCATGACATCGGTAGGAATTTTGAGGACTTCACTGAAAATAAAACTAAGAGAGCCCCCTCCATATAAGGCCGTATTATCGGAAGCTTCCGGATCAAGCGGATTCGTCAATGTCGAATACCAGTCCTGCCGGATCGATCCGTCGAAATAGATCAGTCCTTTGTAATCCAATAAAGCAGTGGCAAAAAGTCCATTGGTTTGTACTTCCGAGATACTGAAGTTACCAGGGTTCCGGTTGGCCATATTGTTGATGTTGAACAGGCCCGGCACGATGAAGGTATTGCCACTGATATTATAACGATAGCGGCTACGGGGGTTCTGTACCCCGCCGAGGTTCACATCTACTCCAATGTCATTGTTGGCAAATCGCTTGTTGAGATTGATGAGGATGTCGCGGGTATTGTCATTGATCTCGTAGTTATCCTGATTGAATGCACCATTGACATTGTGTTCTGTTCCAGGTGCTTCAGAATAGAGGAAGTCATGCTGCGTCCAGTCAATTGCATAGCGTCCCTGGATAGAGAGCCAATCGGTAAAATCATATTTTACCCTAGCGTAACCAATTAAACGTCTCTTGTGGTCTGACTGACGATGTTCCAATGGTCCCCAATATGGATTCAGAGTAAAAGGATCCGTCTGGCTCCAGATTTCGGTATCTCCGGCTGCATTCCGGGTATTGAGTAGCATTTCGTTAGAAATGTTCAACGGAATTTTGGACCAGGATTTACCTGGGTTACTGGGATTATCAGATAGATTGGCACGATTGGTCGCCGTTTCGTCAATATAGTTGGCCTTCACCTCAAGGGTCAGTCGGTCCGATAGATTCAGAGTGGACAACATATTGACTGTGTAGCGATCATAGCCAGAATTAGGGACGATGCCATCATTGGTAAGATTAGAAAGAGACAAGCGTGCCGCAGCACGATCATTTCCGCCTGAGACCGATACGGTATTGGCCCAGGTCATGCCATTCTCATAGTAATTGAGAACATCATCATTCTCCCTGGGAGAATAAGGACGCTGTACGCCATCGAAGTACGTCATCGGCTGTCCGGTCATCCTTTCCCCCCAGGAACGCCATTGCTGCTGCGCTTCTTCCTGGGTAGTTGGCATCATACCATTCTGACCCTGTCCGTATTCACGCTGGTAAAAGTCCGGGAAAATCGCGGCCTGATCCAGGGTCAGGTTGGTGTTGTATTCCAGTTGGACTCCCTGGTTACGGGTACCTTTTTTGGTGGTGATCACAATCACACCCTGTGCGCCTCTTTCTCCATACAACGCACCGGCAGCAGCCCCTTTGAGGACGTTGATCGATTCAATGTCATCAGGATTCACACTGGAGAGACCATCTCCGGTATCAATCCCACCCCACATACCAGCGGAACCAAGGTTCTCATTGTTGATGGGTACGCCGTCAATGACGATCAGGGCACGGTTGTCTCCAGTCAAAGAGCCAATGCCTCTGATCACAATGTTGGTTGATCCCGCAGGTCCGGTCGTCGGCCGGGTAATGTCCAGCCCTGGTACCTTACCCGCCAACTGGGCCACAAAGTTTACCTCTTTGGCCTGCGTAAGTTCTGCACCATCGATTTCCGTTACGGCATAACCAAGCGCCTTTTTCTGCTTGGCAAGGCCAAACGCTGTCAGGACGACCTCATTGAGGTCTTTGACGGTTACTTGCATGGCCACATCCACACGGCTGCGACCGTTGACGCTTTCTTCAAGCTCAGCCAAACCGACATTGTTAAAAATGAGGATTGCATTGTCGCCAACCCGGATGCTGTACTGACCAGCTTCATCGGTGATGGCACCATTGTTCGTTCCTTTTTCCAAAACGGTTACACCTGCCAGGGGTGAACCATCCTCAGAACTGGTAACCTGACCAGTAATGGTACTCTGCGCCCAGGAAACTGACACAAATACCAAACTGAGGATTAACGTAGTGAGTAGTTGTCTTTGCACGTTAATCAGAATTAGTCCTTCAAAGTAAAAAGTTCTGAAG
>JBCBZF010000662.1:0-4188 GCA_039815525.1 Bacteroidota bacterium
GACCGACCAATACGGCCAGACGCGCACCCAAGCCGACCCTGACGGCAAGGCGCAGCTGCTGTTTTTCGCTGAACAAAAGACTCTTTCGTGCACAGGCCTGGCTGGATGTCGAATGCGAATATGTATTGGTAAAAGTAGGCTGAGGCTACTTTAAATAACCGGGCGTATACCCAAACTTTTTCTTAAAAGCTGTCGTGAAATGGGCCTGATTTTTATAGCCTACTTCATGCGAGATTTCATTGATGCTTTTGCGGGTATCAGTGAGGAGTTGGTGGGCATGCTGCAATTTGTGATCCAGTAAATAACCATAGACCGAATTTCCAAACAGCTCACGAAAGCCCTTTTTGAGCTTGAATTCGTTTAACCCAACCAAACGCGACAATTCTGAAAGCGTTGGCGGAGCACTCATGTGATCCAGCAGATGGCGTCTGGCCTCTTCCAATCTGAGTTGATCCTGATGGGAGACATTGCTTCGATGATGACAATCCAGCAACTCCTGGCAATGTTGTACATGAAGCGCAAAAAGTTCCATGACCTTGGACTGTAGATAGAGCTTTTTCATTCCCCCCTCAAACTGACAATTGAGGATTTGCTGAATCACGCCAAACATGGGCGGAGTCATTTTGGGGCATGGATCAATCCCCGTAAAGATTTCCCCTCTTTCGATCGCCCGACAGTAAAGATCCAGTAAATGGCAGTTGTTTTGGGCAATTTGTAGGAAAAAATCAGGTGTCATATGCACCTGGAAATTTTTGTGGACGCTTTGTGCGTCAAATTCCATGCTCCCATCTGCTGCCGGGAAGAAAGCCAGATAGCTGTCATGTTCCGTGAACACATAGGCTTTATTGAGGGCAGAAAGATTGCCTCTGGTCGTCCCCTTTAAATGAAATTGCATCTCGACGCAGGCTTCATCTACTGTACCCAACAGGCGCAGGTCCTGATAGATGGACACATCACTGTAAATGATGTGAATGCCTTCCAGAATAATCTCACGAGCGACTGCGCGCCCGTACTCAATGTTGATGTCAAAGACAGCATCAAGTGCATCTGGGCCTTGGTGAAATTGGGGGGGAAGCTCCCGGGAGAAGACAAGTTCCTGGAGATCCTCAGCAGTGAGTGTCATTCGCATGGCAGGAGATCTTGTCCATTTTTACGGAAAAAAATGACAAATGGCCGGAAAATCTCTCATAAAGTTTTGCCAGCCAGCCGCTTGTGTTTCTTCTGTGGAAAAGCTGGGTCGTAGAAGACTCCAGCTTGGCGTCCCCTGTAAATAATGGAATGCTGAAAGTAAGTGAAGGGGAAATTAGCGCAGTTGTAGCACCTTCTCCTGCTCTTTGATGAAGTTTTCGACCAAATCTAATACATCCGGTCCGGGCTCATTATGCGTCAGTTTTTTCATTTGCAGTGATTCGACCATCGAACGAACACTGGAATCCAGCTTCATGGCCCGGAAATACTTCTGATAACGCATCAAAATCCAGAACTCCAGCGTGGTTTCAATCCGGTCCATCATGGATTTTGGGAAAAAAGCAGAGACAAAACCAAACAGATGGCCCACGATATAAAAGCCTCTGGCATACCACGCAGGGCTAATTCCACGTTTTCTCAATAAATCACGTAAAAACGCAGTATGATGTGCTTTTCGTTCACGCAAATGGCGGAGCTTTTCTTCATCCAATCCAAATTGCCGGTACCAGCCGAGACGCATGTTCTCGCGGGCATGCAGATCGCGGATAAAAAACTCGGTTCGCTTCTTGATATCAGTGTTTGACATTATAGAAAAGGTCCCCTCTTTTTGTTCGTAATGATGAAGCTTCTAATTTATACTGAAAGTTTAAGAAAAAGAAAACGACATTTACTTAGCTTCTACGCAGGCAATTCAGACTGGTTAGGAAAACCTGCGTATTTTGTGCTCATACTGCTGAAACCCATTATGAACCCAACAAGGCAAATTACCTGGATCCTGCTTCTTCTTTTCGCTTGCCAGACCCTGACGGCGCAGAATGACAAGGAGCAATACAATACATTTTTTGAGGAAGCCTATCAGCGCTATCCGACCATTCCGCCCGGCTTGTTAGAGGCAGTTGCTTTTACCAATACCCGGATGAAACACATTGATCCAGATCCAAGTTGCCAGGGATTGCCAGTGTTTTACGGTGTCATGGGACTGGTCGAAGATGGCAAAGGCTATTTTGAAAATTCGCTGCTCAAAGTTTCTCAATTGTCAGGTTTCAGCGTTGAGCAGATCAAAAAAGATCCGCGGAGTAACATCATGGCTTATGCTGCGGCTTATGCAGCTTTGCAACGTAATAAACGGCTGAATACCCGTTCAGTCGAAAACCATGGTAACATTCTGGCGGAACTCAGTGAAATCCCGCAGGACAACAGCAACCTCAATGCCTACGCCCGTGACCAGCAGTTTTATTCTGTCTTACGGGAAATGCAGGAGCCACATACCAATTCCAAGTTTCGGACTCGTCGTTTGCTTGATGTAAAAAAGGTCTTCGGGGAAGAAAAATATCGGGTGTTGAGTGCCCCGGGTGTGCGGATCGAAGGCGATCGTATTCAAGGGGCCGACGGAACAGAATTTCAAAATCGTTCTCTGAACCGTCGTACAGCAACCTGTACCGACCAAAATCAGGAAACAGATTTTCCAGGTGCCTTGTGGAGCCGTGCGCACCCCAATAATTATGGTTCCCGTAATGGTGCCGACATCAAGTATGTCACCATTCACACCATTCAGGGCTCTTATTCCAGTGCCATTTCCTGGTTTCGCAACTCCCGTGCGCGCGTATCCGCGCACTACATCATCCGTGCCTCTGATGGGCAAATCACCCAGATGGTCTGTGAAAAGGACAAAGGTTTTCACGTGCGGACAGATAATTCTGAAGCGATTGGGATTGAGCATGAAGGCTTCATCGCTGAAGGTGCCTCCTGGTACACCAATGAGATGTACGAGGCCTCCGCTGCCCTGGTCCGTGACATTTGCCGCCGCAACAACATCAATCCGCTCGGAACCTTTGCCGGACCGCCAACGTCTGGCGTGTTGGAAGTTCCCAATGCTTGTCGTCGCATCAAAGGGCATCAGCACTTTCGAGGCAATGATCACATTGATCCCGGCCCGTACTGGGACTGGGATCGATATTATCGACTGATCAATGCTGCGCCTGCCCCCAAAGAATTTACTGCCAACCGCGGAACCATCCTGGATTCTGGTGGAAAAAACGGAAAATATGGCCCCATGGAGCGTCTTACCTACCTGATCAAGCCAAAGAAAGCTGGTAGCATCAAGTTGACGTTTCCACAATTCGAGTTGGAAGAGCAAGACCCGACCAAAAAGTATCCTTTTGATTTCATGGATATCTATGATGGGGAAAATATTTTTGGGAAATACATCGGTCGTTTCCAGGGCAAGAAAAATCCCGGCCAATTATTTGCAGAAAGTGGATCTGTATACATCGAATTTCGTTCTGACTGTGGAGATCAACATGCTGGTTACGAGATCAAGTACGAGAGTACCGGCGAGACAGGAAGTTGTCCGGCCCCTCAGTCCATGCTGGCCAGCAATGTTGCACCCATGCATGCAACCCTGAGCTGGGATGCTGCTCCGGGAATCTCTCAGTATATCATGCGTCTCCGTCGTCGCCTTGATAACAAATGGGCTACTTTCCCCACCAATCAAACGGCTACCACCATTACAGGACTGAGTGCCAGTACGTTGTATCAATGGCAATTGATGTCGGTCTGTGGTGGAGACAGTTCTGCTGTCATGGGGTCTACCTTTATTACTCCCAGCCCCAGCCGCACTTCTGCACCAGGGAATTTTACGGTTACTTCCCAAACGGGGCGCTTCAATGATACCGGTGGCTCTCTCGCTGGCTATGCAAATGAAGAGTCTTTTATTTATCGCATTATTCCTGACAATGGTGGAAGAGTAGAGCTTACCTTTTCCAGTTTTGCCACGGAAGAAAAATTTGATGTCCTCACCATATATGATGGTCCTGATACCACTGGCCGTAAGTTGGGGAGTTTTTCTGGTAACCAACGTCCACCCCGAATCTTATCTACCGGGAATGGATTGACGCTACGGTTTACCTCCGATAAACGGACCACCGCTACGGGCTGGACGTCTTCCTGGCGGACAGTGGGAGGAAGCACCAAGCCTCCCGTTGCCAATAACGGAGGCAA
>JBCBZF010001239.1:0-1894 GCA_039815525.1 Bacteroidota bacterium
CATAGGTTTTATCAACGCTGACGAGTTCTACTTCCGTCGCAATGTTGCCTACTTTACGGTCTAGAACCGTTGGAATCCCAAAGTTTGTATTCTCTGCCGAGCACTCCTCAATGAGTTGTTTGTAACGTGGCTCAAAAATATGCAGCCGCAGGTTTTCTCCTGGAAAAACCACCAAACTCAACGGAAACAAGGGCAGAAATTCGTACATATTAGCTTAAACCGTCAGAAGTCGCAATTTGTTGTCCCAAAGGATTTTTCCACTCCCGGATCAGCACCACCAATACCACCACATACTCCAGGGCGACCAACCACAAGACTTCATGTACTTCCGGGAGCTGGCGGTATGCCACATAACTGAGGGGCAGGAAAGCCGACCAAAACATTGCATAGCGGTAGCGACCCAAACTCGACAAGGCCACCAGAGTCGTTCCATACCAGGGATGCACAATACTGGCCAGAGAAAAGTAGATCAAAAAGACCCAACTCATGCCGGAGGCAAGGTTTTTAAGAGATGCTTTGGGTTGAAAAAAGGAGAAAAGCAGAATAAAGATGATTGTTGCTGCGCTGATAAAAGGACCGGCAATGCGAATGATATTGTATGGCACAAACAGGTAGGCAATTTCCCTGATCACATACCATAAACTGGCATTGAACTCAAAGACGCTTACGTACAGTGCCACACTCTCACGTATATGGGCAAAAGTCTCCAGATCATACAGTGGCAGAAACATGAGGAGCGTAAGCACCCCCACAATGGATGAGTAGGCAGCAGTCTTCCAAAAGCCAATTCGCTTGAACAATAGGGGCAACAGCATCAGTGGCAATAACTTGCTGCAAATCGCCAATGCAAAAGGGACTGCCGACAACAACCATTTCCCATTGGCCAACCACCATATCGCCAGCAGGAGAAAAAAGATCATCAGGGCTTCGAAATGGAGGCTGCCGGTCAGTTCTACGATGACCAGTGGATTCAAAGCGTACAACCACATCCATTTCTGCGGCAGGCGGAAATGGGTCAGCAGCTTTTGGATTAAACGGATGCTACCGATCTCAGCCAGCAGAATCGGCACTTTCATCACCAGAACCGCACCATAGATACTTTTAGGGAAAATAGCTGCGCCCAGAAAAAAGATCAATTGCAGGACGGGCGGATAAATGGTGAAATAGTTTTGAGAGTTCAGCCCATCGTACAATTCCTGGCTCAAGCCCAGACTTGCCGCCTGCGACGGGTCTGACATATGTTCGCTTGGCAGCAGAGTGAATGGATTCTCGCCATGGGCCAGCAATTGACCATCCCAAATGAATCGAAAATAATCATCAGACAGCACTGGCAAAGCAAAGAATGCAATCAGTCGAAACAGGAGCGCTGCGCTGAAACCAAGTCTCAGATCAATCTTCTCCCCTTCCTTCATCCACCAGGCATAGAGCAAAAAAAGCCCTCCGAATAAGCCAATGATCGGCCAGACCTGCGTGCGCTCCAGGGTATAGAGCAGTAGACCATACATGACTGCAGCCGGCAGCATGCTCAGGAGAAGAGGAGTTGGAGGATTGATCTGTTTCTGCATCCAGGACAAATATCCATAGAAAAAGGACGGAAGAATGTCCCGCCCTTTGCAAAGTCTATATTTTTGGTTTGGTCTTTAAACCCGAACCCGGCTTTCGACCAGATTTTTAACCGCTGATACAATCGCATCTTTATCATAGCCGCAGTCGCGCCACAATTCCTGTTGCGTACCATGGTCGATGAATTCATCCGGCACCCCCAGACGATTCACTTTCGCAGAAGCTGCTTATATTTGTTGATCGGTTCCATGAGCATTGCTTCCAACTTTACATAAATTGCTCGAATGTACTTGCTGACAACACTGTTCACCCAAATTTGGTTATAATCTGC
>JBCBZF010000165.1:0-8825 GCA_039815525.1 Bacteroidota bacterium
AGCGAATCACTGACAACATCTTACTGGCAGTCTGGTCCTGGTGCTGCATACGATAGACGTACGTTCCAGCAGCCAACTTCCGGGTATCCATTTCCAATTCGTGCTCACCTGGTGCATAATCCTGATCAACAATGGTATGGATCAATTTACCCGTTGAATCGAACAACTGCATGATCACCCGTCCACCTGTACTTTGGAAGGGAATGCGGATCACTCCATCTGCCGGATTGGGAAAACTTTGTCCCAGCATATCCGACAGCACGATGGGCGCTTCATTAGAGGTTAGCTCACAGCTGGCATTGAGAACTGGGATTTTCTGAAAGCCATCATACAAGAGGCCCTGGACCACACTTTCATCTACACAAAACCAATCCGCCAGAATCGAGCCATAGACGGAGCGAAAATCAAACTGCATGGGCAAGCTATCTTTTACATCTACCATGGCCGGAATGATCGGATTGCTGCCATGCAACATGGGATTGACATTGGTGCCGAAGACAAACATCGGTGCAGCGGCGCCATGATCCGTACCGAAGGCGCTATTGCTTTGAATGCGTCGCCCAAACTCTGAATAGGTCATCCCAATCACCCGTTCTTCTAGTCCGAGCAATTCAAGATCGTCCTGGAATGCCTCAATCGCAGTAGATACCTGAGTCAGCAAATTAGTGTGCGCCCCCAGCAGTGGGTCCGATTGATCTACCTGATTGGCATGGGTGTCGAATCCCCCAATGCTTACCACGTAGATTTTGGTTTGTAAGCCTCCCTTGATCAACCTCGCCACAATCTTTAGCTGTTCTGCCAGACGACTGGGATTCTGATCATAGAGCGCTGATTGATTACTCCCTGCCGAATCAGCAGCCTGGATCACTTGCAGATACTGATTGGTCTGTTCCATGCTTTGGCGCAGAAAACCCAATTCAGTACCGTAATTTGAGTTTGGTAAAACATCGGTTCCTCCAGTCAATAAAGGATTAAAGGAAGAGGGATCACCGATTGCCATACCAAGGTTGGTGGTCATGCCCTGGCAAGTGGTGCTCACAATCGACCCAATGGTAATCGCCAGAGGATCAGGAAAGTCATCATTGGGATAGCCAATCGGAAAGCCACTATGTTGTAATTCAAGGTATCGGCCCAGCCAGCCACTTTCCCAGACTTCATCAGATGGAGAGCCCGTGTGCCAAATATCGGTAGAGCGAAAATGCGAGAAGTTTGGTTCGGGATAGCCCACACTCTGCAAAATGCCCAGTTTTTGATCGTCCCACAATTGTTTGATGCCCTGCATCGCCGGGTGTAGGCCTGTATCTGTCCCCACCAACAATGCCTGGTTGTCTGGAATGAGGACATTGCTCCGCACCGCGGAGAGATTCGTATATTGATCGAGTGGCAATACGGTATTCAGGCCGTCATTGCCACCATTGAGTTGGACCAGGACCAATACCCGATCATTGATCGCTGCATTTTGGGAAAGCGCCAGTAGAGAATTGTTTTTCCCTAATACCTGAACCGGAAATCCACCCAGCAAGACCGGAACCGTTGCGGCTGCGGTGGTACGTTGAAGAAAAGTTCTGCGTTTCATTGTGGGTGAATTAAGACAGTTGGTATTCTGCCAGATTGAACATGGTATTGAAAAGCACTCTTAATTTATTGTCAACAGCATCCCGTAAATTTTGGTCATTGGGATTGTTGAGGTAAGCATTGTACTCAACGGTCCACTCAATGTCAGGCAAACCGGGAATCAGGACTTCCTTGAGAAAATCCAGTTGGCCCTGGGTCAGTGCTTGTGGCATATAAAACTGTGTCAATTCTCCAATCAGGATATTGGGATCGGTCGCGTCGCTCACAATGCCGATCATATCCAGGGGTTGGATTTGCACATTTCCCCCAAATTGTCCGATGCCACTCATGATCAATTCCGTCGCTTTGGCGGTTCGCTCTGGTAAGGTTACAGAATTGATCCAGTTTTCATGAAAACCAGGAATTTGATAATACGCTGGCCAACCTGCTACTGAGGGAGGTTGTAGGAAAGCCATTTGCTGCGTTTCAGCTGCTTGATAGATCCTCCGCCAGGTTCCATACAGCCCTGCCAGGTTTTGGCTCTCATCAGGAAAAATACATTCATTCTGTCTGATCAAAGAAATGGTAAAATCCAGAGGATTTTTGATCAGGCAAGCTTTGGCGTTGACATCGTAGAAGTGTTCACTTTTGAAAAGGGTGCGTAAAACCGGCTCGATGTCAAAATTGTTGTTGATCAGAATCGTCGCCAGTGGTTCAATGATATCGGCCTCGATACTCGGATCAATCACATAATACACAAACCAGCGGTACAGTTTGCGGACAATGAAGCGGGCAGTTTCAGTCTGCCCAAAAATCATGGTGATCAAATCTTTGTATTCGTCGGCTCCATTGTCGGCGATGGTTTGATCATTGAATGCAGATGAAAACTGTTTGGTCGAAGTATCGTGGCGATTCGGAACGAATTCCGTGTCGATGGCAAAGAAATTATTGTTGTGTCCCCGGTCCCGCCAGCCAGTCAGCACTTTTGCTGCGGCAATGACGTCATCTTCGGTGTAGTGCGTATAGTTTCCGGGTGCCAGCTGCGGGCCTTTCCCAATGGTAAAAAGTTCGAAGAGTTCGCGGGCATAGTTTTCGTTGGGCGCAACGGCAGTGTTTTGGTTTCCGTTGAGATAGCGCAACATGGTCGGATCAATGGTGATCTTTTCAACCAGGGTCTTAAAATTACCCAGCGCATTTTCCCGGAGCGTCTTTACATAGCGATACAAAAAGCGCGGATCATTGACCACTCCTGCCTCAACCGCAAAATGATTGTGCCAAAACAACAGCATTTTTTCACGGATGGAAACCGGTTGATTGATCATTTGGCCCATGCTCCAGGCCATTAAGGTAATGCGCCGGTAGCCATTGGTGCCGGCGGAAAAAGGTGCGTCTACCCAGCTTTGACCAATGGGTACATCTATGTCATTTTGGAAATAAGCATTGACCGGTGGATCAGGTTCCAGACCTGTGGTCATCAATCGGTCCAACGTGTTGTCCAGCCCATCGCTTACCGCCTGGGTAATTTCATTGTGCCTGGTACCAAATAAGGTTCTACGCAAGAGATGCGCAGCTTCATCAAAGGTCCAGGGGCCGGTATATGACGCCAAGCTGGTTTGTACCTGATGATTTTGTTGTTGCTGGGTGGGAGAAAGGACCGTTTTTTGCCCAAAAGCTGATCCCAAAAAGCCTCTTCGATTCATACGCGGTAGATTGGATAAAATGTAGACTTAGCAACCGGGGAAAGGTTTAATCCCCTTCTGTCAATTTCATCTCTCTCTACAAAATATAGCAAATTCCCTATTTATGACCATCATGTTTTTCACTGATAATCAACATGATGGAAAAAATCCTCTCCCAGCGGCGACCTTTGACTACGCGCAACTTATTTCTTCCGGAAGAATACATTGATTGGAACACCCGAGAAGCCGAAGTTTTCCCGCAGCTGATTTTTGAGATATCGCTGGTAAGATTCCGGGATGAGATTGGGATGGTTGGCGAAGAAGAGAAAAGTCGGCACCGTAGCCGGAATCTGGGTTACATATTTGATCCGGATCAAACGCCCGCGGGTTGCTGGCGGATGATGTTTGGCCACCGCTTCCAGCATGACCTCGTTCAACTCATTGGTCGGGACTTTCTTTTTCTTTTCATGGAAAACCTGATTGGCGGCTTCCAGTACTTTGAGCAGGCGTTGTTTGGTATGGGCTGATCCGAAAATAATGGGCAAGTCACTGAAAGGAGCCAGACGTTCCCGCAAATTTTTCTCGATATCGCGGGCAGTATACGTTTCTTTTTCCATCAGGTCCCACTTATTGACCAGCAGAACCACCCCCTTTTTATTGCGCAGAATCAAACTGAATACCGCCATGTCTTGTGCCTCCAGACCCTGGGTAGCATCAATGAGCAAGACAGCTATATCACACTCTTCGATGGCGCGAACGGTCCGCAGGGTCGAGTAAAACTCGACATTCTCTTTTACCTTGGCTTTTTTCCGAAGACCGGCCGTATCCACCAAAATCAAATCCTGATCAAACGCCCGAAAACGGGTATGCACGCTATCGCGGGTTGTGCCAGCGATTGGGGTTACGATATTGGCATCCCGCCCCAACAAAGCATTGACCAGGGAGGATTTCCCAACATTGGGCCGACCGACGATCGCGAAACGTGGAATACCAGAATCTTCCATAACAGGCACCACTTCCGGCAAGACCTTGACCAATTCATCCAGTAGTTCTCCGGTCCCACTGCCATTGATGGCTGATATGCCCAATACCTCACCCAATCCTAAGGAATAGAATTCGTACAGATCGTTGACATGGGCAGATGCATCAACCTTATTGGCGACCAGTAAAACCGGCTTTTTGCTGCGACGAACAATGTTGGCAAAGGCTTCATCCAGCGGCGTAACGCCAGATTGACTGTCAACCAGGAAGATCAGCACGTCGGCCTCCTCCATGGCTATGTGTACCTGTTCCCGAATGGCTGTTTCAAAAACATCTTCTGATTGAGGGACGTAGCCACCGGTATCAATGACCACAAACTCTTCCCCTGTCCACTCTGCCTCGCCATAATTTCGGTCCCGGGTAACACCACTTTGATCATCCACAATGGCCTTTCTTTCCTCAATCAAACTATTGAAGAGGGTTGATATTCCGACATTTGGACGACCAATGATGGCGACAATTCGACTCATATCCGCTCAATTTGGGCAGGCAAAACTACACGCATTTTGGCAGATTCACAACGAGGCATGAAGGATCGCTCTAACAGCCGGGCTAAAACCAGCATGGGATTGGCCTGAAATCTGTCAATCGATGGTACAAAGATGGTGTTGGATTTTTTGCATCAGCAAGGTTGGATCAAAGGGTTTTCCCACAAAATCATCCATCCCTGCACCCTGGATCAATTTAACATCAGCCGCCAGCACGGAGGCGGTCAAAGCAATGATGGGGATGGGCTGATAGACCTTGCCTTGAGAAGCCCGAATTTTGCGCGCAGCTTCAATTCCATTCATTTGAGGCATGTGCACATCCATCAGAATCAGGTCAAAGGGTTGTTGCTGGAGAAGCGCCAGAACTTCTTCTCCATGATTGGCGATTTCCACACTTGCATTCCATTTCCTTAGGAATTTCCGGACAATCACCTGATTGACTTTGTTGTCTTCAGCCACCAGGATGCGGCTTCCATGCAAATCGCCTAAACTGGCCAATTTGGGTGCCAGTCCCTGTTTTTCATTCCCGGGTAACTTTCCTTCCTCTAACAGAAGACGAAAGTAAAAACAGCTGCCTTTTTGAAGCGTACTTTCAAGTTGTAAGGTGCCTCCCATCAATTCAACCAAACTCCGACTGATGGCCAGTCCCAGACCAGTACCCCCATATTTCCGATTGGTTTCAACTGATGATTGGGTGAATTTCTCAAAAATCAGCGCCTGCTTTTCCTTAGGAATGCCAATGCCTGTATCGCTGACAGAAAACAATATGCCTTCCTTTTCAACTTTTCGGATACTCAGACGGACTTCCCCCTCAGCTGTAAACTTAACGGCATTCCCCATCAAATTGGTCAGGATTTGCCCCAGGCGCGTTGGGTCTCCGATCACAACCTCCGGCAGTCTTTCATCTATATCAAGCACGACAGCGACACCCTTTTCCACTCCTTTAATACGAATGGCTTCTGATATGCCTTTCCCCAGCTCTTTCAGATTAAAAGGAATCATTTCCAGCTCCAGCTTTCCTTCATCGATCTTACTGTAATCGAGAATGTCATTGATCAGACTGAGGAGATTGTTGGCCGAAAATTGTAATGTATTCAGATATTCAAGTTGATAATTTGCGGGTTTTTCATCCAACAATAAATGGGTCATACCAATGACTGCATTCATGGGTGTCCGGATTTCATGACTCATCACCGAGAGAAACTCCGACTTGGCTTTACCAGCAGCTTCTGCCTCTTCTTTCGCCTTGCGTAGGGCATTTGTCCGGCTGACCAGGCGTTTTTGGGTAAGCTTTTGTAGTCTGAGCAAACGATACAGGTACAATGATAAAAAAAGTGTCAGTGCCAGTCCGGCGATAACCAAAAAGATGATGATTCGCTGCTGCCTTAAGGTACTTTTCTGAGACAGCTTTTCATTTTTAAGCAGTTGATTTTCCGCCTCCTGCTGATCCAATTGATGATGAAATTTCAACTGTTCAATCTGGCGAACCGTGCGTTCATGGATCAGGCTGTCTACATATCTCATTTGTTCGGCCTGATATTGGTAAGCTAAAGCGATGTCTCCGCGAAGGAAAGTTACCTTATGCAACAGTTTGGTTGCGTCAACCAATTCATTCAGGCTGTTGATCTTCTGTGCCATCCGATAGGCATTTTCAGCAGTTTGGGAAGCAGCAGACACATCATCTTCCAATAATTGATTTTCCCCAAGGGTAATCAAAGCCTGTAATTTATATCGGGTATCACTGGTCGGACCAAAAAATACCAGAGCCTGATTGAGGTGCTCATTGCTACGGACCAAATCCCCCTGGCGCTGATAAATTTGCGCAATGGTACAGGCCATTAGACCTTGTCCATTGAGGTTACCACTTTCTTTATATGTATTCAAAGCCTTTTGCAAACGCGGCATGGCCAAACTGTCATTTCCCAGCCGGGCATAGGCCAGGCCCATATTGCCTAAGGCAAGATCCTGCATGCCTTTGCTGACATCCTGACGAAGCGCAATGTCATAAGCTCTTTTAAAATAATGTAGCGCCATGGAATCATTGCGTTGATCCAGAAAAATGATGCCGATGTTATTGGGAATGGAAACCGCTCCATAATGGTTGGGAACATGCCGTAAATACACCATACTGTTGAGCAAGTGTTTGAGTGCCAGGGAATATTGCCCAGAAAACATGTGCCACAACCCAATTAACTGCTCGTTGCGCAGCTTAGCTGCGTAGTAGTCTAAAGGGTCCTTGGGATTTTCAAGTTTCAGAAAAGACAATGCCTGCCGAAGATGTTGATCAGCTTGTTGACTTTCCCCCCTCATCAGTCCCACATAAGCCAAATGGTTGTGAATGTGAGCCGAAAGGATAGAATCGTTTAGCCGGGAAGCAATCAATAAGCTATTATCCAGGAGTACCTTTGCCGAATCTGAGAAGCCTTCCAAAGTCAGTAGTTCACCCTCTAATACCAACAAGCGCGCCTCCTGAGAGGCATTCCCATTTTGCTCAATCAGTTGCCGGCAACGGTGGATTCCATCCCGGGCAGAATCCTTGTTGGTTCGAATAAATGCCTGAATGAATTGCAGATTCAGCTGAATCTGCTCTGAAGGGTCTTTTTCAGCCTGTATGAGCGTCCGCAGAGAATCGATCGGACCAGCGATTGCAGCCGGTACCATCGACAGGAGTATGATCAAGATGAGGGAGATGGTTTTCACGATGCCTTGGTTCATTCAGCAAGCCAACAATTTGACCAGCTAGGGCATCAGAAACAAAGCAAAGCATCGACAGATGTAACGCCACGCTTTGCCAGCGTCGGTCTCTCATCGCTAATATCCAAATCCTTTCAGCTGATTGTGATTGTCCTTCCATCCATCGGTTACGCGCACATATAATTCCAAAAACACATTGGTCCGTAGAAATTCTTCAATATTCTTGCGGGAACGAGAACCAATTTTTTTCAACATACTTCCTCCCTTACCAATCACCATGCCTTTCTGCGTCTTCCGTTCAACATGAATTGTGGCATGGATACGAGCCAGCTCCTCACCTTCTTCAAATTTATCCACCTCTACCTGAACCGAATAGGGAATCTCCTGTCGCAGCAACAAAAACATCTGTTCTCGTATCATCTCTGAGACAAAAAATCGTTCGGGCCGATCTGAGATTTGTTCTTTGTCAAAATAAGGTGGGCCTTCCGGCAGATATTTAAGGATGAGCTCTTTTAACTTGGGTACATTGGTGCCCTTGAGCGCGGAGACTGGAATCGCCTCCACAAAGTCTACTTTTTCCTGTAGCTCCTGCATACGCAAAAAGACCTGATTCTGCTCAACCGCATCAATTTTGTTGATGACCAGAATCTTGGGGATCTCCGTTTTATCAGCCAGTTTGAGAATTTCATCCTCTGGGAAGGTCTCATTGACAGCAATGAGCAAGACGATGAGGTCGGCATCTTCCATCGACTGATGAATGAAGTCGACCATATTACGGTGAAGCTGATACTTCGGCCGGATCAGTCCGGGCGTATCCGAATAAACAATCTGATGATGGTCGCCACTGTCGATCCCAAATATACGGTGTCGGGTGGTTTGGGCTTTAGGCGTCGTAATGCTCAGCTTGCGGCCCAGCAATTCATTGAGGAGGGTGGATTTCCCGGCATTGGGTTTGCCAATAATGCTCACAAAGCCGGATGTATGTTTTTGTTCGGACATATTGTCTTTTACTGAAAGATCAGATGGGAGTGGGTTTATATTTTTTTCTTGAGTCAAAACGAAAAGTAACCAAATCGTTATCAGGGCTTTACTCTTTCCACCCAACTTCCCTTCGAACCTAGGTACACACTTTTCTTGAACCAAGATTTGCAAATGTACGATAAAGGCCGTAACTATGCACTCCCCTTACGGGAACGATCTTTACAAAAGATAAGCGGTAAGTCCTGATTTCGATCTGGATCGATGCCCAAATACAGTGCGGGGTGGAGCAGCCCTTCATGCTCGACGCGCTCGTTGCCTACCTCCTCGAGTTCGATTTCCTGCCGAACGCGATGCTCACGCCGGCGGGTGAATTGACCGAGGCCGCCCC
>JBCBZF010001111.1:0-2356 GCA_039815525.1 Bacteroidota bacterium
AGCCAACGACCGATTTCCGTGTCAAAGTTCGTCCGAAATGCCTGATAAGAGATCTTGGAACGCCAGCTGATCAAATTAGGATGTCTGGCCCTTTCCTCATCAGTTGGCATTCCTTCCGTGATGAAAAAGTCCTGTTGTTCAATATGCCGTCGAATCAGCTTTAGCAAACGTTCAGGATCACTTTCCAGCACCAGACGCACATCAATCTCCGCAATGGCCTTATCAGGAATGATGGTTCTGACTTTATCATTCACCCAACCAGAAGACAGTCCCCTGATATTGAGGGAAGGGTATTGAATCGCTTCCTGTAAGTTCTCCCCTACTCCATCAGCTTTCGCAAATCCAATCTTGCGCCTGATGGCATCTTCATCGTCAGGCACTTCGGCCAGTTGGGTCTTGATTTCATCCGTGAGCTGAATGCCATCATAAAATCCAGGAATGGAGACCCGACCGTGTTCGTCTTTCATTGAGGCCAGCAATTGGGCCATCTTCAAAGCTGGATTGGGAACGTAGTTGCCGTAGTGCCCTGAGTGCTGCGGAACTTTGGGGCCAAAACTTTCAAGATGAATGGTGGCAATCCCCCTTGCACCAAAAGCAAGCGTCGGCACATTGTTGAAGTGTCTTGGGCCATCCAAAATCACAAACATATCAGCCGCCAGTTCCTTTTTGTATTTCTGCACTGCCGCTGGCAGATAAGGAGAGCCCAGTTCCTCTTCCGTGTCCATGATCACCTTGATGTTGTAATTGGGCATTTCCTTGCGGGTAATCATGACATCCAGAGCCGCCAAAAACATATTAATTGGCCCTTTGGCATCAGAAGCAGCCCGGGCAAACACCCGCCAATCAGGATTGATTTCCCCCTCCAAATTGTACCAATCGATGGATTTCCAACTTCCATCAGCCTGTTGTTCTTTCAAAGTCGGGGTCCAGGGACTGGGCTGTTGCCATTTAGTTGAATCCACTGGCTGACCATCTACCTGAACATAAAACAGAACTGTCTTGATCGCATCTTTATGATTCCGACTGGCCAGCAAAATTGGAATACGCGGCATGTCCAACTGCTTCACCGTAAAACCTCTTTTTTCAAATGCCTTTTTACACCAGGCAATGTTTGCGGTGAGCTCTTCCGGATGATTGGCATCACAGGCCAGACTGAGAAATTCATAATACTCAGTCAAACTGGCCCGACTGTATTGATCCAGTTGTTGAGCCAATTGTGCAAAGGAGGAATGGGCGGCAAAAAGAAGAATGAGGCAAAGCAGACGGCTTATCATGGGGGTAGAATTGGAGATGGGTAAAGAAAAACGGGCAACATCCTACGGTACTTCGGTCCCGGTACTGGCTTCCCAGAGTCGAAACCAATCGGTTCGACTCAGTTCAATGCCAGTTGCCTTGGCAGCATCACGGATGCGATCAGGGCGAGCCGTCCCCAGAATCGGCAGCACCCGGGCCGGATGGCGCATCAACCAGGCCAGCAGCAATTGATCCAGGCTGCATCCATAGGTTTCACCCAGTTCCTCTCCCAGGGCACGAATGCGTTTCACTGCCGGATCAGTGCGTTCAACAAAGACTTTGCCGCTACCCAGCGGGGACCAGGCCATGGGGGCAATGCCATGTAACATACATTGGTCAAAGGTTCCATCATACAGCGGCTGCATATGGACCAGGGAAGCCTGGACCTGATTGGTCACCAGCGGAAAGACATGATGGAGCAGATCAAACTGCCTGGGCGTGAAGTTCGACACCCCAAAATAAGCCACTTTCCCCGCTTTGCGTAAAGATTCAAAGGCTTCAGCCACTTCATCAACCTGCATCAGCGGATCGGGGCGATGGATCAGCAATAAGTCAATCTTATCCACGTGCAGCATCCGCAATGAATTCTCAACCGAAGCCACAATGTGCGCCTGACTGGTGTCATAGGTTTTGACTTTGTGCTCCGGACGATTTTCGCAGACCATGCGAATGCCGCATTTGGTCACAATCTGCATCTTGTCCCGAAGGGAAGGCTGCAACTTCAGCGCATCACCAAATTCTTCCTCATTGGTGTAATTGCCATAAATGTCAGCGTGATCAAAAGTGGTCACCCCGGCATCAATGCTGGCTTCAATCAGGGACAGGCCAGCCTGGGTATCCAGTTTGTGCCCCCAAACGCCCCACTTCCAGACACCGGCCAGGATGCGGGAAAAGGTCGGACCATTGGGTGCAATTTGTATCGGTTGAATCATAGGGGAAAGGTATGAAAAAGGTGTCAGGTGTCAGGTGTCAGGTGTCAGGTGTCAGGTGAGTGTATTTTTTCTTACTTATTTTCAATCATTCCGATGGCTTGAATCAGTTTTTCCCGGACTTGTTCCGGTCG
>JBCBZF010000110.1:0-10137 GCA_039815525.1 Bacteroidota bacterium
GACCTTGGATTAGAAAAAGCCTTTAAAAGACCAAGTATAAGCCTCGCGATTTTGAAGAGTAAAACATCTTTGTCCTCATTTATTGAAATCATTAGATGGATCTTCGAAATGAGTGAAGAAAGTAAAGAGAAGTAAAAGTAGCTTAGCAAGCTGGTTTAATATTACACACGTGAACCCCATCATCACAACAGAACGATTGATCCTGAGAGAACTGAGCATGTCAGACGCTGAAAACATGCGCCGTCTGCATGGCAATCCTCAGGTTCAGAAATACACCGGAGAAGCCGTCATTGCTACTCTGGAAGGGATTTATGAGAAGATCAAAGAAAAAACGGATGAGTATGCGCAATATGGCTATGGTCGCTGGGCAACACTCTTAAAAGAAGGACAACAATTTATTGGCTGGGCCGGTTTGTCCTATCTGCCTGAATTTGATGAGATCGATCTTGGCTATCGATTCTTGCCCGAATATTGGGGGAAGGGCATGGCAACTGAAGCTTCTCGTGCCATTTTGACGTATGGTTTTGAACAACTCAGATTAGAAAGGATCATCGCCATCGCTATGCAAGACAACATCGCCTCGATCCGGGTGATGGAAAAAGTCGGGATGCAATTTGAAAAATATGCACCTTATGAAGAAGGAGGCGAAGACGTCGTCTGGTATGGGTGTGATCAAGGTCTTACATCAAAGAATCTGGGGCAGTAAGAGAGAGGACCAATCAACAAACACGAATCATGGACAAATCAGAGAAAAAAAAGAATCCAGCCTTTCTGGAATATGTGTACACGCTCACGGCTGGGACCGAACTCAAAGAAGCGCTTCAGCTGAGTTTGCAAGATATCCATCATCTGGACATCGATCAGCTCAAACGAATTGGGTTGAAAACTTATGCCGACGGGAAATGGACCATTCACACAATCTTGCAGCATCTCATCGATTGGGAACGAATCTGGTGCTTCCGCGCGATCCTTTTTGCCCGCGGAGAAGGGACCATCCCGGTGGCGCACGACCAGGAAATCATGGGCCGAAATGCCAATGCAGACGAACTGCCAATCGAACAATTGATCGAAGAGCTTCGCATCGTCCGCCAGTCCAGCATCATGATGTTTGACTCCTTCAATCAGGAAATCCTGGAAACAAACTGCCAGTTTTTTGAATATGAAATGCCGCTTTCTGCCATCGGCCTGACCATTGCGGCCCATCAAATTCATCATATCAATGTGATGAAAGAACGGTATTTTCCGCTCGATAAAGAAGGATCAAATTAACCCATCACCCATGCGTGCTTTCCATTTTGCGTTTAAAGTCAAAGACATTGCCTCTACCCGAACATTCTATATCGACATATTAGGTTGTGAAGAGGGGCGTTCCACCGAGACCTGGATTGATTTCAATTTTTTCGGCAATAAACTTTCCGCACACATCAGCGACAATATGCCCGCGCTGGATTATTGCGGCCAGGTAGATGGCGTGAAGGTGCCCATTCCTCATTTTGGCTGCCTCTTGTCAGTAGAACAGTTCAAACTGGTGCAAAAGCAACTTGAAAACGCAAACATTGAATTTGTGATCAAGCCACAGAGAAGATATGCCGGGAAAGTGGGCGAACAGTATACCATGTTTGTCTTTGACCTCAGCGGCAACCCGATTGAGTTCAAGGCATTTGTGAATGAAGCAGAAGTGTTTCTTGTATAACCTCCAGGAAGCTTAAAAAATACATGCGGCTGCTATTTGCCAGACAACCAGAAAACCAAATTGAATGAAAACAGGACAGATAATCATCATGATGTTCTTCCTTTTCGCCTGTACAGTTCCGGGACAGCACGACGGGATTGATCTTGAAAAAAGAGAGCGACTAATTGAGAAGTATGACTTGATGAACTTTTATGAACAGGAGGCTCCGGTTTTGGTATCGGTCGACGAGTTCTTTGAGGGCAACCATGATCCCAGCTCAATTGGAAGCAATCTCCTTGAACCGCCTGCCATTGAAGACTTTTACCACACCTTGAAGGCACTGAGCAGGCAGAAGGAGGTGCAGAAAGTTTTTGTGCAAATCAATGATGTCCCAATCGGTGATGGGAGAAGCCTGAGGGATGACGCCTGGTTCTATTCGAATACGATTCTCATCATGGGGAATATGGCTCAGGAAAGCGTCAAGCAGGAATTGGCCAATTTACAGCCAGATGAAGTCGAATATCTGACGGAATCGGAATGCCCGGAAGCATTGCGGCCGTATGTAGAGAAGGGGCAGATCATCTATGTGTGGTGGGATTAGCAATGGTGTATATTCAAACGAAAGTGGTTTGGGAATTTTCTCTCCTCCCAAACCACTGATTTTGAGGGTATGCCGAAAAGGGAAATGCTTTTGTTTTCCCAAAGCATTTCACGTTCGGTATAGAAGAGGAACGGCACCCAAAGCCTGAAAACAATCATTCTTTCGTATGGCAAATGGATTTATCACACTGACAAATGGCAAAGACTTCGCCACCAGGTGGACCGGTTATGATATGATCATCCAAATTGCGATCCATGAACTGGAAAGCCTGAACGAAGGGCCCGCCCTCGCCAATTGGCTGAAAACCCGGATTCCACAAGGTGAAGTGACAGAAGGAGGCGCAATATTTTGGAATCAGGCGGACGAAATGATCAGCCGAATTCTTGATCTCAGAGGCCTGACACCAGCCAATCGCGCCTTGTTCATCAAAGGCTTAAGAATGGGGCAGGAAAAGTTGTTGGCCCAGGGCGAGGCATATTCAAGCTTGCATCCTGAACGAATCCCACAACTGCTTTCGATGCATGATCAGATTGTCGAAGACTTTGTTATTGAAGAAGAAACCGATACCCACCTGATCATCAATCAAGAGAAAGTGAACAAAGAAGGGCCCGGCTGGAATTGAAAGGTGCTCAAAAGGCTTTCTCTTCGACCATATTTTCCCTCGAAAAGGAGCTTTATCACGAATGATTTTTTGCGGATTTCGTAGAGGCCGACAAAACCATGCGTGATGATCATTGAAAAATAAAAACATAAAATTTTCTCACTTCTGCTCTCGATTCGCATCCTTCATTCAAGCGCGCGCGAATAGTTGGCCTGATGGCTGTCTGCGCCCTTAGTCATTATTCACACGGAAACATGAAGAAGCGAATCATTCGATACCTCATCCACATCGTGGCAACCTTATTCGGTCTACTATTAATTGGGCTCGCCATTTTACTATCAGAAAACGGTGCAATTCATTATGGAGACAATCCGGCTGGTATGAATTGGGAAAATGATGGTCCCTATGTGTTTTTTGACGGGGACAGCAGCCTGAGTCTGCAATATGTCCAAGGAAATCAGGACGACGGTTTTTATGTAAGGAGCAGGCAGTACGATGCGGATTCAACTTTCAATGCTTCCTGCTATGTCAATCTGGACAGCACAAAGTTTGACCTTGTGATTGACCGCAAGCAGATCAGAACTCCTCCCACGAGCTATGATGACGAAGGCAGGATTTTCGCGGTTTCGGATATCGAGAGTTCGTATCGGACATTCCGTGATCTGCTGATCGCGCATGGCGTCATCGATGAACAGTTACAATGGTCATTTGGTAAGGGCCATTTGGTCTTGGTGGGTGATTTTGTAGACCGGGGCTTCTCCACCACGCAGGTTTTATGGTTCATTTACAAACTGGAACAGGAAGCGGAAAAACAAGGTGGGAAAGTTCACTTCATCATTGGCAATCACGAGATCAAAAACATGCAAGCCAATTTTGAAGCCGCTTCCCCTAAATATGCCTACATCGCGTATATTTTGGGAAGACAGCAGCATGAATTATACAATCAGCAATCATTTCTGGGCCGTTGGCTCGCGCAGAAAAATACCATGGAGCGCATCAATGGGTATCTCTTTGTACATGGAGGCATTCATCCGGAAGTCGCCGGCATCGATTTAAATTTGACCGAAATGAATCAGCTGATCCGCTCGAAATACCATCAGGGCTATTACCCAAAGCCAGAAGCATCAGCCGAACAACTTCTCCGGTCCACCTACACCGGTCCGGCCTGGTTTCGCGGTTACTTCAAGGGTGAAGCACTTAGCCAGAAAGAGGTAGAAATGGGACTCAATGCATTTGAAGCTAAAGCCGTGATCGTGGGTCATACCATACAGTCAACCGTCAAGCGACACTACCAGGGAAAAGTTGTCGGCATTGATGTCCAGCATCCGAATGATTATCACAAAAATTGGCCAAGCAGAGAGTCTGAAGCGCTGTTGATCGAAGGTGGTAGATTTTATCGCGCCCTGGCAAATGGTGGCAAGGAAGAAATATAGAGGGCTTGACTGGGAATTCCTTTCAGGCAGAAACCGGGACGAATGGAAATGAGGTTTTTTACCAAAAAGATTCACATGGAACCTAATATGACATTGCGGCAAGGTCTCATTCAATTTCGTCATGCGTACAGAGATCATTTGAGTCATGAGAAACCGAATATATCAAAGGAAGCGAAAGCATTTTTTGCGTCCCATGACATCGCACATGTTTTATTTGGCTGCGACACCTCGCTATACGGTGAGGGGGCGGTGAAAATATGGACGATTTTCGGTACAACCTTAGGATTTTGGAGACATATCAGAGGATACAAGGATGCAAATGCTTTTGAACTCTCCAAAGACTTTCCCTTTGTTCACATCATGCACAACATATTTACATTGATCATCACAATCCCACGCATCATTTTTCGGGCAAAACAAATGGTAAAACCCTGGAATTGGACTGATTTTGAACCATATTTAGACATACCCATATCAGAAATAAGAAAAAAGTATAATATCAAAGTCTTGAGGTGAATGTCCTACTAAGGTTTATCATGCACAATCAGGAATCGCTTCCGTCAGCTTGCATGAGAGAATGAGTTTGGAGAAGATGAAGGCGAAATTTGAGCAATTGATGGGAACAAATGAAGACGAACAAAAGACCTGGGAGTCTATTGAACGGTATCTTTGCATCAAAGGGATTGAAAGAATGAAGGGCAGTTAAGAAAGGGAAAGCAAATCAATGTCCACAAAGTAATAGCTGAAAAAATAATCGCACCAAGGATTGAACATGAAACTCAGTAACTCATTCAGTGGAGCACTTCGAAGCTTCGCATACTTCCTGGCAAGTGGGACGCACCACCACTTAAAAGGAATTGACTATGTGGCATTGTTTGGCGAAGAACCAAGTGCGATCGAGCAGGTCTTTGCGATTTATGCGAACGTGATTGAACTCGATGAGGCCGGCACCGTACTGAATGCACAATACGCTGAAAAAAGGGCCGTGGATTACCTGCGCTCTTATTGCGATCCCAGCTTTGAGGTACAGCCTCCTTATGCAGACTGGGAAACGCAGCTACATCGCCCACCTGATCACCAACAATCATGAGAGTCGTATTCGTCATCACACTCAGTATTCTCATACCAATTGGAGGCGTCCTGGCCCAATCATTGGAAGGCAAATTAAACGCCCTGCTAGACTCTGTCTATCAAGCCAATCAAGATGCCCTGGGCATCCTCATACATGTCGAATCGCCCCATCAGGATCTTTCCTGGACCAGAGCCGTGGGCTTTGCCGACAGCGCCCGGACCATGCCGCTCGATCCAAGGCAGGCGGTCCTGATTGCCAGCAATACAAAATCGTATGTAGCTGCTGCGATCTTGAGATTGGTAGAGGAAAAAAAAGTCAAACTGGACGATCCGATCCGTCATGTATTGCCTCAGGAAACCCGCATGCTACTGGAAAAAGATCAGTATGAACTGGACAAGATTACGATTCGACATCTTCTTTCGCATACCTCTGGCATCCATGATTATGTGGACGATGATTATTTCGACCGGGTCATTGAGCGGCCGCAGTACCAGTGGAAAAAAGACGAACAAATCAAACGGGCCATGGCAATTGGAGATCCCCTGGCCGCAGCAGGTACAGCTTTTCAGTATGCAGACATCAACTATTTGCTGCTCACCGATATCATCGAACAGCAGACCGATCAAGATTTTTATGCTGCCATCAGAAGTCTGCTCAAATACGATGAATTGGGGCTAAAACATAGCTGGTTCAAAGATTTGGAGCCAAGCCCTGCTGACTTGCCCCCTTTCGCCCACCAATATGCGCGAAACTACGGCTGGGATTCTCATGAGATCAATCACGCATGGGATCTGTATGGTGGAGGCGGCATGGCGTCCACGGTACAAGATGCCGCACGTTTCTACCAATATTTGTTCGAAGGAAAAATCCTTGGTGATGCGCGTCTTCTGAACGAAATGCATACCTACGTCCTGCCACCGGAAGAATCCAAATATTGTCTGGGGCTGTATCATCTCAACCTTGGCTTTCCTCTTTATTATCACGGTGGCTGGTGGGGCACTGGTGTGAATTATTCACCTGCTACCCATACTTCCATCGCTGTCTGTACTTTGGTGAAAGAGAAGCGGGAAGAAATCAATCCGTTTTTGGGGATTCGCATCCATCAAATCATACGGAAGATGCAGGTAGGAGAAAAGGAGTGAATAAACCTTTAGGGATGTAATTTATGCTGTTTCTTCGGAATTTCATTTCTGGATAGTATATTTTGGTATTCATATCTTATGGATGGATGAAGGTTTTTGCCCTGCTTCCCAATTCGGTATCTATCTAAGCAATGTGATCATGAGAATCGAACGTTTACGTTTTCGCCTCCCCGGACTTTCTAACGCAGTCTTTCTTCTTCTGTTACTGAGCCTAATCTCCGATTTGGGTATCAGTCAGACCTGGTATGAATCGAAATTCAATCTGACCCTGGGCGAACCACAAACCAATGAAGAAGGTCTCTTTTTGCTAGAGGCACCCTCGGGCGACCTTTATCTGGTCGGCGTATCGAATACAGACGGTAGTTCAGAAACAGGCAATCTGCTATTGGCCAAATTGGATCAGGACGGACAGGAAATCTGGGTCAAAGAATATCAGATAGTAAGTCCCCTGAATCCCCAGGGGGGATCGGTCCCTGCTACTGTATCCTCTGCCACGGTACTGACGAATAACGATCTGGTCGTTTCTTTTAGATTTCTGTTAAGTGAAACGATTGCCAGCTTCCATTCAGCTGATGGGAGTTTGGCGTGGTGGAATAGCTATGAAAGTAATTTCAACCAGATCTCGGTGGCCGATTGGGAGGTTGTCAAGGCAGGGAAGCATGGAAGTCTGTATGCCATTCGGTCTTTTAACAATGGCCAGAACGGGATAACGGGCTTTGAAATTGTACACATTAATGGTTTAGGGGCAATTATTTGGATGCATCCGTATAACGTGATCAACTCAACTCCGATGATTGTGCGCTACATACCAGAGGATCTTGAAATTACCCCTGACGGAGGCTTGGCAATTCTCACCAGTGTGTTGTCTAATCCCGGTGGATTCAACGATAAGGTCGATTTTGCTGTGTTCAAGGTTGAGAGTCAGGGAGATCCCACCGGATATGCCTATTCCTATCAAAATGCACTCAACAGTAATTTCCTTCCCTTGTCTCTCCTGCCAATCGGGAATGCTTCATTTGGGGTAATGGGGCATTTTATGGAACAAAATCCACGTGTGTTTTACACATTGCTCAACGGAAATGGAGACCCACTTTATGAGAAGATCTACCGCAGTACCAATGGAACCCTTGAAGTGAATGCGGGCGCGCATCCTGGTGGGGCACTGCTGGTTGGACAACACAATGGTTCAGGGGCCATTGTTCAGGCTGGCGTTACCGGCATCATGAATATGTACCAATTCCCACCAGTCATCGCCAATGCTTCACTGAATGGGATTTCAGCAGCAGACAATGGGCGATACCTGATGACGGGTGGGGAAGGAGATGATGCGATTTTGTTCAAAAGTGGCCTTGCACCGATCAGTACCTGCGACCCAACCCCCTTTCCCTCCTTTGACCAGCAAGTAGAAACAGGAATCGAAGCTTCTAATTTGGACCTGGTTTGGTTTGGCGATCAGCCTTCCTTTATCATTCCCATGCAGCTGCTCCTGTTGGATCTGGGGGTCGATAAACCTATATCAGTACAGTGCTTTGAACCCGGAGAGTCGCGTCCCAATGACCCCAAAGGAGATGATAAAACCGATGGGAGATTTGCGGATGTATGGGATATGAAACTCCATCCTAATCCAGCCAGTACCTCTGTCATTATTCAGCTCCCGAAAGAGGCGAAAGCGGAAAGGAAGCTAACTCTCTACAGCCTTGATGGGAAAATGATCTACCAAAAGCTGCTACCAGCAGGAAAACTTGAACATCATCTCTCTTTACGGACGTTTCCTGTAGGAAATTATATCTTGCAGGTGGAAGAAATAGGTCAGAGACCGATTGGGAAACCCTTGCAGATCATACGCTAGCTAAGGCAATTATTCTAAGGGAAAGAGGATTGTTTTCTGCATCAAAAAATGGATGAAGCAGTACTGGGATATGAGGTTTGATGAAACCATCATGATGTGGCAGCATGCTGACTTTGTGAAAGGCGTCCAGGCAGTTTGGCAAAGAAGGATTTATCTCAAGATTCGAGACCTGATCGAGCATCCTCCATGCACTGATTCTCGTATAAACCAGAAGCCTTCGATCTGTCAGGGCTGAATCAGAACAATTGTCAAAGAATGCACTTCCGAAGCACACGCAGCAAAAAATTCCTCCAATCGGCATTGAGCGTATTGCAGGAACAGGGTGAAGTACTGGTTTTCGTCAGATATCCCAATCGGGGTGGAGCGAGAGAGTATTTCATCTTGCAACACTCTGATGAATTCAAGGCTTTGCTGGACAAAACTGAAGCCGGGGACTCAGTTACGGTTTTCAGGAAGATAGAGACGTTGTGGAGTGGCTTGCTCACAGAAGAGACAAAGCCGGAAATCCTTACCGCATTAGCGGAATATGATAATCACGATCTTCTTTTGATCGCTGAAGAAAGAGAACCCGCCACCAAATATGGCAATGATTATGTTGCAGTGAGGCTGTCAGAGCTGGCGGAAGAATTGGATGAGTTTGAACATTCAGGGATCCGCATTCTCCTCGAACAAGACTTTTGTGATGAAGAGAAAGTATTCCATGCGTATGGGCCTGGTTGGTTTGGCATTGGACACCCAATTGGGGCATACTAAAGACCGTGATTTGCTATAGATCATGCAGCATAACTTTACACAGCCTGAACTGAACAGTCTTTGGACGGACTACAATCAAATGCGCCTCCGTGGAGACAAGCAATCTGCCAAGCGTCTCTTGACGAACTTCATTGCATTGCTGAAGCAAGCGGACCCGGACAGCAGACAAGCCTTTGTGGATACAATCTGCCAAAGCATATTGGATCAGACTGGATTCATCGCCAACAATGGGACAGAGGTGTCTGGGCAGCCCATCAGAATTCAGCATTCACTCTTCAGGGAGATCATTCTACCGGTGCTGAGTGAGCAATACTCAAAGAACAGTGCCATCCATATCCGTTGGATTGCACAATTCGAGCAGTTTTTCTACGCTGATCATCGGATGACCCAGGAATTTTTACAAAAGATAGAGGCGCTTTATCCTTTTGACAGCATATCCTTTCTGAAAAAGTCATACGCGATCTCAGCAAATGCACAGACCTTGGACATGTTGCTCCAACGCATGCAGCAAGACATTGAATTTGCGATACACGAAATGCCGGTCGGTGTATTGGTCGAACCTGTTGTATTCACACAAATGATTCAGTCATTCAAAGACCATTGGGAGGAGTCAGCGCAACAAGAGAAATGGCAGCTTCGGCTCAAAGACTGGGTACGAATCGCAGCGCTTTGGCAGAAATACCATGAAGGCGAACACCAGGCCTACAGCTTTGAAGACTTCACCCAGGAGAACGGTCCGGAAGGGACGTGAAGGAGGTTTTGTCAGCCTGAACGGGAAAAAATGGCAAAATTGATCTGGCGGTTGCTTATATGTCCTCCGGAAAATGTGCAAATTTGGTGACTGAAAAACATGAAGCCTCGCCCCAAAAAATCGCAGGCAGTCTAAAGAAAACAGATTAACTCATAACATGATGAAAGTACAGTTGAATACTGACAGTAACATTGAAGGAACCGAGAATTTTGAGCAGTATGTGTCTGATAAACTGAAAAGTTCGCTGAAACGCTTTGCTGATA
>JBCBZF010001125.1:0-2294 GCA_039815525.1 Bacteroidota bacterium
ATATGCCCAAGCAATAAATCATCAGGATGCTTATCATCAGAGCAAAACATGATTTTACCTGGATGAAGCGGAAGCAAATCTATCAGAGCTTCAAAGTTTTTGGCAGCACTTCCTTCACGGATGATGATGTGCATGCCGGCCGCTAACTTGTCTTCGGCTTCTTCCCGACTGAAACATTCATGGTCGGTGGTGATGCCTGCGGCAGCGTATTGATGCGCTGCTTCTCCCCGGAGACCGGGTGCGTGGCCATCGATGGGTTTACCGTATTTTTTTGCCAGTGCGATTTTTTGATGTACTTCTTCGTCTTGGTGGAGGACACCCGGGAAATTCATCATTTCTGCCAGGTAATAAATGTCATCCATTTGCAGCATTTCTTCCACTGCATCCGGACCCAGCCAGGCACCCGCAGACTCAAAGCTGGTGGCCGGCACACAGGAAGGTGCGCCAAAGTGAAATTTGAGGGGAGACTTTTTCCCATTCTCAATCATAAACTTTACCCCCTCTAACCCCAAAACATTCGCAATTTCATGGGGATCAGAAACAGTGGCAACCGTTCCGTGTGGCAATGCCAAACGTCCAAATTCAGTCGGAACCAGCATTGAGGACTCGATGTGAACATGGGCATCCACGAAGCCAGGCATCAAAAAGCTATCCGGTGCTCGCTCCAATTCCCGAATGGCAGAGATCTTTCCATCCTGCACTTCGATTTCTCCGGGGAAGATTCGCTTTTGATGTAAGTCCACAATTTGTCCCTGATATATCATAAGTCTAGCTGAGTTTTCCAGTATTGTATGAGTTGATCGGCGGCACGAGTAGGGGAGAGGTGGCCCGAAAGTATGTCTGCTTTGACCGCTTCCAGTTGTTTAGGAATGGCCGGATGTTGAAAAAATAAATCTTCTAATTGTTGCTGGAGGCTTTCATTCATCCAGTCCATTTGCTGTTGCTTCCGGCGACTGTCCCAAAATCCTCCTTCTTGCATATGCGTTTTGAAACGCAGAAGGGATTCCCAAATTTCCGCCAGCCCCACGCCTTCCAATGCTGAACAGATGCGTGTAGTCGTCCGCCAGCCACTTTCCCCGATCGGAAAGAGTCGTAAAGCCTGGTTGTATTGTGCTTTTGCCACTTTTGCCTTATTGACCAGATTGCCATCTGCTTTATTGATCACCAGCAGATCGGCCATTTCCATGATGCCTTTTTTGATTCCTTGTAGGTCGTCTCCTGCATTGGGCAACATGAGCAGGAGAAAGCAATCTACCATGCCATGAACTGCGATTTCAGACTGTCCGACCCCAACTGTTTCGACCAGGATGAGGTTGAAACCTGCTGCTTCACACAGAAGCATACTTTCCCGTGATTTTCTGGCTACGCCTCCCAATGACCCAGCGGTGGGAGATGGGCGTATGTACGCCAATTTGTCCTGAGAAAGGCGATTCATTCTGGTTTTGTCTCCCAGAATGCTACCTCTTGTTTTTTGACTGGAAGGATCGATGGCGAGAACGGCCAGGCTTTGCCCTCGTTTTGTTAGCAAAGAGCCAAAAGCATCAATGAAGGTACTCTTTCCCACCCCCGGCACACCGGTAATGCCGATGCGAAACGATTTCTGACTGTGCGGATGAATGGCTTGCAGGATTTCCCGGGCTTGTTCCTGGTCTGCTGGCAAAGATGATTCTACCAATGTAATGGCCCGACTGAGCATCAGGCGGTCTCCGGAAAGAACGCCATCTATCAAGGTCGTACTGGGCAGCCGTTTGCGTTTGCGCACAATTTAGCGTTGGTCTTTGGGGAGAGAATCGTATCGGATGGAGTCAAGTCGCGCAGTACTATCCATTTTTCCAAGGCTGTCGTTGGGAGCAATGAGGCTGGAGTCGGCTGGGAAGAATACACCAGCTGAGTCATGGACGACCAGTGAATCGGCGGTCAGAGAGTCAAAAGTTGCCGCTTCATCCTCAAAGGCGAGAATTTCGGTAGAATCGACCGCGAACTGTCCCAGTTCTGCATTGGCTTCTGATGTTTGCGGTTTCAAGAGGGAGTCAACATTTGGTATTGGCTCGTTCAGGCTATCAGTTGCATGATAAAGAGAGGCAGTAGTCTGCATCATCTCAGCTCTGAGATAAATGCGCTTAAGAATGCCATGCCTTCCCTGAATACCAAGAATCAGACTGTCTGCGGTTCGCCGGACCAATTGATAGCGGAACTGTTGTTCCCAGTTTTCTTTGGGGATCTTATTACCATTGCGCTCAGTGTGGGCCAGTCGAAGACGATCACCTCCCAAATCCAACACCAAACGAATCGAT
>JBCBZF010000372.1:0-6273 GCA_039815525.1 Bacteroidota bacterium
GAGTCGCTTTTTTTCGACAGGTTATACGACTGCGCCAGAGCGCATCGCGATCAATTCCGGGCGGATGAAAGAGATCAAATTTCATGCAACTTGCGCCTTGATCGAGCATTCCCAACACGGACTGATTGTATTTGATACGGGTTACGCCCCCCGCTTTTTTGAGCTCACCAGTAGTTGGCCGCAGATAATTTATGCCCTGGCGACGCCAGTGGCGTGTGAACCAGAGTGGTCCCTGGCGCATCAATTACAGGCCAAAGGCATCGAAGCAGAATCTATCCGGCATCTGATCATTTCACATTTTCACGCCGATCACATTGCGGGGCTGAAAGATTTTCCCCAGGCTACTTTTTATTGTAGCCGCTCCGGCTGGAAACAAATTGATCAACTCAATGCCTTTCAGGGCACGCGGCGGGGCTTATTGAAAGGCTTTCTCCCAGATGATTTTGTCCAGCGGGCGCAGTTTTTTGAAGACATGCCAAAACGTAAACGCAGCGATGCTTTTTCAGAGCATGTCGATTTGTTTGATGATGGCAGCATTCGCATCATTGATCTTCCTGGCCATGCCCGCGGACAAATTGGTGCGATCCTGAATGAAAACAGCGCTGCGCCCCAACTCCTGGCTGCGGATGCCTATTGGCTCAAAGCCTCCCTGGAAAAAAATCATTTGCCCGCTAAAATCATCACGGTCTTCATTGACAGTTGGCAGGAATATGTGGACTCATTTCACAAGTTACAGGCCTATCGTACCCAACATCCCGCGGTTCAATTTCTCTCCTGTCATAGTCCGGATGTGTTTGATGAATGGGTGGAAAAAGTGTATTAGGAGAGGAAAGAGGAGTCAGGTGAGAGGGAAGAGGAAGACCCTGGATTTTTCGATGGACCATCGACTGACAAATAAGACTACTGAATCATGTTCAAACTTTGGATCATATACTATTGGCTGGGGCTGATGTTTCGGGAAAAATGGAAAAGCCGGGAAGCTTTTCTGCGCTGGCAGGCCAAACGCATGGCGCGCTTTCAGCGCCGCACGCTGCGAAAGTCTCCCTTTTATCGCAAGTTGCTGGCCGAAGGTAAAACGCTGGCTGATTTTCCCCTGATGAATAAAACGGACTTCATGGGACAGTTCAATCAGATCAATACTGTTGGCCTGGACCGCGATGAAGCCATGGGCTTTGCCATAGAAGCCGAACAAAGTCGCAGCTTCAATACAGAATTAGATGGGTTGACGATTGGCCTGTCTACCGGGACCTCCGGCAATCGCGGTCTCTTTGTGGCCTCTCCCCGGGAACGCGCCCGCTGGGCAGCCAATATTTTCTCACGGGTCGTGAAGCCGCGGCTGTTTCACAAACAAAAAGTCGCCTTCATCCTTCGCGCCAACAGCAATCTCTACGAGTCCGTCAAATCCATTCTTTTTTCCTTTCGCTTCATTCACCTTAGCACGCCTTTGGCCCAAATCATCCGCGAACTGAATGAATACCAGCCAGGCATCATCAGTGGTCAGCCATCTTTGCTGCGTGAACTGGCTTTTGCACGAAAGGAGGGGATATTAAAGGTGACACCCACGCAAATCATCTCTTATGCAGAAGTGCTGGAAGATCAGGATCGGAAATTGATTGAACAGACTTTTTCCCTGCAAATCACCGAAGTCTACCAATGTACGGAGGGATTTCTGGCTCATTCCTGTTCACATGGTCGTCTGCGACTGAATGAAGACTTGGTGCATTTTGAACAAAAGCAGATTGACGGAAAGCGTTTCCAACCGATTGTGACAGATTTTACCCGCACTTCTCAACCAGTGGTTCGCTATCTGATGAATGATGTCTTGCAACTACCAGAAACGCCCTGTGCTTGCGGCTCCGTTTTTTTGTGTCTGGAGAAGATTGAAGGGAGAACCGATGAAGTCCTGGATTTCGTAGGGGAAAATGACCAGTCGATCTCTGTCTATCCGGATTTTATCCGGCGGGCAATTGTGATGTCATCTGATCAGATCCGGGATTATCGGGTTGAACAATTGTCTGTGGACAAGCTGCATGTTTTCCTCCAAACCGAATCCGATCAGTTTGAAAAGGCGAAAGCTGCGGTGGCAGCGGCCTTACAAAAGCTCTTTGCCAGCTATCAGATTGCAGATGTGCGGCTGACATTTTTTGATCAGCTACCACCTTTGCCGGAAGGCGGGAAAATGCGTCGGATTCGGAAGGTGGAAACTGTTCTGTTCAAGCCCTCAATTTAAATGTGATCACCGTTTCAACTTGCTGGCGTTCAGTATCTGCTTTTGGGAGAAAGCGCCATTTTTTGATGGCTTCGATGCCTGCCTGTTTAAAATCTGGGTTTACATCTGCGTCAAGCGATTGTGCTTCCAGCACTTTACCATCTTTTTCAATCCAAAACCGGAAGCTGATCTTGGTCTTCTGCCCAGCGTCGATAAATGGTGGGGCCAGTCGCAGGGGTTGTCGTCCGTCCAATTCGACAAAATCAATCAGGCCCGGAATGCGTGTCATGAGTGCATTTTGGGGCGTTACCTCTTTTTGAGGGGTGTTTTTTCCTGTAGGAGAAGATGAGGGTTCGTTCAGCTGAATCAAACAGACACTTTGCCGGTCTGCTTCTACTGTAACCACATAGTCCTTGCGCATGCCACCGGTGGTAGCGGCCACCAGATGGTCCCCCACCGAAAGTGATTTGATCACCGGCACCATGGATTGCAAAGCAATCCCTTCTGCATTCGTGTCGATCCAAAGTTGGCAATCGACATCAGATCGAATCAGGAGATTCCCCGTTTGAGCAGCTAAGGCGATTGGGAAAAGAAACAGCAATAGATAAACAGAGGTTTTCATCAGCATGATATGTTCAAACTCAGAGACTGTGTTTGATCTGAAAAAAAGCATTCTACCCGTTTTGGCCAAATGCTGAAGCCCCCCAATCTCTACGCCTCTATTTCTTCCGCACCAAAATCGCCCAATCCTGTTGCTCGGGATTTGGTGGCAAACCCAATTCGACCGCAGAACCGCCTTTCACTTTTCGGACATCAGACTTTTGTAATGGGCCTCCTGTCTTGGGATTATACCATTTCACATCAAAATTCCCATTGACATCACGCAAGTCAAGAGTTGCCGTGGGGGAAGCATTGAGATATACCACATAGACTTCTCCCTTTTTGGCCAGGCAATATTGGCTGTTGTCATTACTTTCATTGCCTACGAGTGCATTATGGTTGTCCATTTCCCAGAAAGGGATGTCATTGTCCGTGAAAAAACGCATCGCATGGACGGCCTGATCCCAGAATTTGTCGCGAGACCGATAGTCCTGACAGCTAAGATCTGAGTGAGCATGTTTGTAGCCAAAATACCATTCATTGCCCCAGCCACCAGCCATCAGTGTACCCCAGAGTCCATTTCTGCGTGCGACATCATGATCAGGGTTTTCGGCATCCGGTAAAAGGGAATGCTGGGCATCGCCTGGTTCATCTACTGCTACCGCCCAGGGCTGTCCGGCTTTCTCGGAGGCATGAATCAAGTGTAGAACCTCTTTGTGGATGGTGCTGAAATCTGGCCGATGGGTTTGAACAGATGGCCCGGTCAGGCCACTTTCTGGTCCCAGCAAATCATCATAAGGAATGCCGTTGTGAATGACCAGATGATGATGATAGGGATCGTAGGTTTTCATATAGTGTGTCATGGCAAGACGTTCCATGGTACTTTGTGGAGGCGTAGGGTGATTGGGAATCCATTCACCATTTTCCTCACACAGATTCCAGTTCAACGCCAGATGATGCCCAAAGCGTGAGATCAGTTCCCGAAAGTATAGCTTCGTCATGGCCCCTACACCGCCATTGTCAAGCAGGCCCTGGTTTTCGACTTCCAGCATTTTGAAATGGAGGAAAAGACCCAATTCCTGTGCATGTGAAAAGACAATGTCCCACTGATCCATTTTGGAGATATCGATTCGATCGTAGGTATCGTAGTCGACATAGGGGAATACATTTTGATCATCTCCGGCAATGTTGTTGGTCAGGAAAGAGACAGAATTGAGGCCTTTATCGGCCAGATAATTCAAAGCGCCGATCATGGCTTTGCCTTTGCCATTTTGCCAGCTTGGATCACCTTGCCGGAAATCCTTTAGGTGGGCTTCCCATTTTTTGACCAGATTATCTTTGTGACCATCCTTTTGAAACGTACCGTCAAAATCAGCAAAGGCCAGAAAGTTCTCCGGCGCATCCGGACCTTGTTTGAGGAAATACGCGCCGCTTTCAGCAAACTTCAGATAGCGTTCCCCTACATATTGTAAGCGGCCTTTGGCGCGGAAGTCCCGGCCTTCTTTATTAGAGGCTTCGATCTTGAAACTGCCCCGAAGACTGTCCATATAGCCACCGCTGACACCCGTATTGGGTTTATCACTGACTGCGACCCATTTCCCCTTACGGAAATCTACTTCATAGGTCCATTCGCCCGTTTCATCCGGGGTGAAGTGCACCCGCCATCTATTTCCATCAGTGGCACCGCTTTGTCCGGCAAAACCATCGGCGGCATAATGTCCGGGAACCAGATAGCTTTTTCCACTCGCTTCATGATTGAATCGGACGTTGAGGCGATAATTGAAAAATGGATTGTATACGTCTGTCTCTGAGGTCATTGGGCCGTCAAAATTCAGGCTGATGGTGTGCCATTTCCTGAATTCCCCGCTGAATCTGCTGTTTTCTTCCTGCGGCCCATTATCCGGCTGAAAGTGTTTGTCCATCGTCATGAGCCATTGATCCATCTCAAAGCCATCCTCTCGCATACTGAATTGGATTTCGTGCGGGCCGGGTGTGTCGATGTCCAAATAAATCATCCCCGGCAGTCCACAGTGAACCTCATGGGTCCGTTGGCGGCTGGCCCAATGCCAACTGTTTTTGCCTTCACACCATTGCATGCGTTGACCAGAGGAGGGCCAAATGCCATCGAGGCCTACATGAACGCCATTGTCCTCTGTACCAGTGCTATAGGCTCGAACCCAGATGTAGTATCTACCTGGTGTACTGATCTCGATCGGGTAGTGCAGAACCGCCAGCTTACCTGGTTCATTGCTGAAACTTTCCTCCACAACCAATGGATCATCATGTGTGGTACGGGTATCCGGCAGGATTTCGAGGTACTGTCCGCCTGATGCGGTTGCGGCATGAGAAGGATCCGGATCGGCCAGAGCAGCGGATTGATCACTGTTGTGGACATACCATTTCCGGACTTGATCCTGTGATTGGCGACTAAAGCGTTCGGCTTCGACCTGTAGGAATCCATCTTGCTCTTTCGGAACCTGCGCCTGAGAGATAAGAGGGAGCAGGATGGAGACGAGCAGGCTAAGAAGAGATTGTATACGCAATCCGGAATGGGGAGGGGTAAATTTTGTCATAGTAGTGTCATTCTTCAATTGGGAGAAGATACAGGACAAAGCCCGAAGTTTCCCGTTTGCGCGTCGAAATCGCAGGAAGCGTCATGGATTTATCATCATTTGTGATAGGCTGGTAATCTGAGGAGAAAATCCCATATTGGTTTGGTTGAGAAACCTACTACTTCATTCACGTCAGACATGAAGACGACCGTTGTGCTTTCATGGGGATTCCGCATTGTTGCGGCCCTGATTCTCCTGCAAACCCTCTTTTTCAAATTTACTGCTGCACCGGAGAGCGTCTACATTTTTGAGACGCTGGGCATGGAGCCATGGGAAGACTTGGTAGGGGTGTAGCCGAGTTGATCGCCAGCATTTTACTGCTTATTCCCCGTACAGCCTGGCTGGGCAATGGGTAATCTCTGGTGCAATCGCCTCTCTCCTGACCAATTTGGGCATCGAGGTGTAAGGCGGTGGCAGGCGATTGTTTGGCCTGGCGCTGCTTGTATTTGTCAGCTGTGGGGTGGTACTGTTTCTGCATCGGGCCGATGCGCAGGCCTCTTTGAAGACGCGGAAGTTGTGAGCTGGATTTGTTGTAAAAAAAAAGCGTCCACATTGCTGCCAATGGGGACGCTTTTTACGAGGTCTAATTGTGATCCCACAGGGACTCGAACCCCGAACCTGCTGCTTAGAAGGCAGCTGCTCTATCCAGTTGAGCTATAGGACCAAATGTGAAAGAACACAATAAAAGGATTAAAAAACTACTGTTCCTTAATCCTTTTCATTGCTGTCGAGGTGGCAGGATTCGAACCTAGAAGATCAGGCCAATCGCACCCAAGATGGAGGCTTCTCTTAAGAAACAAGTACAGGAATGGTTGGACACTGGTGTCGTAGAGGAGTCAAACAGTCCCTGGA
>JBCBZF010000311.1:0-6825 GCA_039815525.1 Bacteroidota bacterium
ACTGATTGCCTGCCTGGGCCTGCTGGGGCTGGCGACCTTTACCGCACAGCAACGCACCAAAGAAATCGGCATCCGCAAAGTTCTCGGTGCATCCGTACAGGATCTTTTTCTCCTGCTGGTCAAAGACTTTGGAAAATGGGTTTCCATTGCCTTCAGCATTGGTGCGATCGCGGCCTGGTTTGTGATGAACAAATGGCTGGAGGACTTCGAATATGCCACCAATCTCGGCTGGGAAGTCTTTGTCCTTACAGCGATCGCCCTCTTTCTCATTTCTTTGGTTACGATCAGTTTCCAATCGCTGAAAGTGGCCTTCCTCAATCCAACCCGCACCCTCAAATACGAATAGGTACCATGCTCAGGAACTATCTCAAGGTTGCGATTCGCAACCTCCTCAAATACCGCTTCTACAGCCTGATCAATGTTCTGGGCTTGGCGGTTGGCATTTGCTGTGTGTTGTTTATCTCTCTCTACATTCAGGACGAATTGAGTTATGACAAACATTTTCCTGAGGTTGACCACATCTATCGGGTAGATTTTGCCGGGAAGATTGGGAGCCGGGAATGGGAAGATGTGGCAACGCCTCCGGCTTTGGGGCCGACTTTACAGGCAGACTTTCCGGAAGTCAGCAGCTTTGTACGGATGCGGAGCTTCGGCGATTACTTTTTTCGTTATCAGGACAAAGGTTTCACCGAGGATGATGTCATTTTTGCTGACAGCACAATGCTCAGTATGTTTGGGCTGAAGGTCCTGAGAGGGGATGCAAAAACCGCCTTACGCGATCCCAATAGCGCGGTCATTACCGCATCGACTGCAAAAAAATATTTCGGTGATGCCGATCCAATCGGGCAAGTTCTGACGGCTGGAGAGCCACTGAATACAGATTTTGCGGTTCGTGCTGTGATTGAAGACCACCCAGCGAACCAGCATTTTCAACATGATATTTTTCTCTCTTTTTCTACTTCCGAGGAGAGCCGTAGCGGGGATTGGGGATCTTTCAACAACAATACGTATATCAGACTCAAGAATCCTGCTGAGAAGGCTTCGATAGAAGCTCGATTTCCAGATATGGTCAAGACCTATTTTGCCCCCATCATTGAGGGCGGTCTGGGTTTGCCATTTGAAGAGTTCCTGGCCCAGGGATATTATGTCGATTTTTCGCTTTTCCCAGTAACCGACATTCACCTCTACTCAGATAAATCAGGCGAATTGGAGGCCAATGGAGATATTCGCTATGTCTACATCTTTGGCATCATTGGTTTGTTCATTCTGCTGATTGCTTGTATCAACTTCATGAATCTCTCTACCGCTCGTTCCGCCGGACGGGCACGGGAAGTTGGGGTACGAAAAGTCATTGGTGCAGGGAAAGCCAGCCTGATTCTTCAATTTTTGAGTGAAAGCCTGCTGATCAGCTTTTTTGCCTTTGTTCTAGCCGTTTCTGCCATGCAGTTGCTCTTACCCTGGTTCAATGATCTGGCCGGAAAGAGTTTACAATTTGATTTGCTGTACAGTGGCGGATTTTTCGCTCTGGTGTTGATGGGGATTGTGACAGTGGGCTTACTGGCTGGTAGTTATCCGGCTTTGGTTCTGTCTCGATTTCAACCCATCAAAGTGTTAAAAGGAGGCCTGGCCATGGGCATGAAAGACGGAGGGTTTCGTTCTGGCCTGGTGGTGATACAGTTTACTGTTACCACTGCCTTGATCATTGGTACCATGGTTGTCTATAAGCAGCTGGGCTATATCCAAAATAAAAAGCTAGGCTTTGAAAAAGACCAATTGCTGGTAATTGAGGAGACCTATGCGATCAAGCCTGAAAAGGCCCTGCTCTTGAAACAACGTTTTTCTCAATTGAATGAGGTGGAAGCGGTTAGTGTAAGTGGTTTTATTCCGGTGGACGGCGAAGATACCAGTACCGGGATGTTTGCTCACGGACAATCAACCAGTGATGCGATGCAGATTGTGCATTATTGGGCGGTGGATCATGACTACATCAAGACCATGGACATGGAGGTGCTGTTGGGGCGTGATTTTGACATCAATCTGGCCAGCGACAGTCAGGCAGTTATTCTGAATGAAGCAGCCGTCAATATATTTCAATTGCGTGATCCGCTGGAAGCAGTGATCGGGCGACATGCCAGTGAAGGATACGAAATGACTGAATATCCTGTCATTGGGGTGGTAAAGGACTTCCATTTTCAGTCTCTGCGTAGTGAAATCGCGCCGATGGTGCTGCATTTAGGCCAAAGTCAGGATCATATCACCATTCGGGCGAAGAGCAGTGATATGTCGAGCCTAGTGTCGCAGGTCGAACAGATTTGGACGGACGTTATCCCCCTTCAGCCGCTGTCATGGTCGTTCATGGATAAGCGATTTGATGAGATTTATGAGGTAGAAAATCAGATTGGGACCATTATCCAATTGTTTGCCTTTCTGGCCATCTTCATTGCCTGTCTTGGTTTACTCGGCCTTGCTACCTTCACCGCCATCCAACGCACCAAAGAAATCGGCATTCGCAAAGTGCTGGGAGCCTCAATTCCAGACTTATTTTTCCTGTTGACCAAAGATTTCAGCAAGTGGCTCATGATGGCTTTTGGCTTAGGCGCTTTGGTGGCCTGGTATGTACTGGGAAAATGGCTGGAAGAGTTTGAATATGCCACCAATCTGGGTTGGGAAGTCTTCTTCTTGACTGCGATCCTGCTTTTTTTGATTGCTTTTGCAACCATCAGCTTTCAATCTCTGCGGGTTGCTTTTATCAATCCCACCCAAAGCCTGAAGCACGAGTGATGTTTCCCCACCAATTTAATCCTCCAATATTATGATCTGGAATTACCTGAAAATATCCTGGCGGACCCTCTGGAAAAACCGCCTTCATAGTCTGATTCTGGTTTTTGGCCTCAGCATTGGCATGGCTGCTTGCCTGATTTTGATGAGTTTTGTCGGTTTTGAACTGAGTTTTGACCGTTTCCATGAGAAAGGGGAAAACATTTACCGGCTTGTCAATGATCGCTATTCACAGGGTGAATTGAGCCAGCGTGGAACCATTACCTATCCATCGGTCGGGAAGCTGATGAAAGATGAATTTCCGGAAATAGAAATGGCCAGTCGGATGACCATCAGCGGCCGGACGCAGGTCAAGATAGAAGATGAACTGTTTCCGGTAGAGGAAATACTCTTTGTCGATGGATACTTTTTTGAGATGTTCTCCTTCCCTTTGCTGGCTGGAAATCCTGAGACGGTGATGGAAGAGGTCAACCAGGTGGTGATCACTGAGAGTTTGGCAAAAACCTATTTTGATGTACAGGAAGGCCAATATCAAAGTGTGCTGGGGAAAAGTCTGCAGATTGGCAATGATCCCGAAATGATGAAAGTGGTAGGGGTCTGTGCGGATTTTCCTGAAAATTCCCTGATACAGCAAGATTTCATGGTTTCTTATGCTTCATTTGTTCAGGGTACCGATGGCGCAGCTGACAACAGCACCACCTGGTCAGATTTTTACCACTACCTTGTCATTCGGGAAGGAACCGATATACAAGCCCTGGAAGCCAAATTTCCGGCCTTCAGTGAAAAATATTTTGAGACAGATCCTGCCTATGGCAATGCGGAAGCATTTTCTCTCCAGCCATTATTCGATGCCCACTTGTATTCAGAGGACCTTGAATATGAGATTGGACAAATCGGGAATGGAACCTCCGTCTGGGCTTTGTTGATCATTGCGGCTTTGATTCTGTTAATGGCCTGGATCAACTATATCAATCTGGCTACAGCCCGCAGCATGGAAAGAGCACGCGAAGTGGGCGTTCGAAAAGTGATTGGTGCAGAGCGAAGGCAGTTGCTTTGGCAATTCTTCCTTGAAGCTTTACAAATCAATCTTCTAGCGCTGGTCATTGGCTTTGAACTGGCCAATGTGAGCAGCCCCTGGCTTTCAGGTCTGATGGGAACAGAGTTGTCGTTTAGTTATATCTGGTCTGTACCGGGATTGCGGCTGTATCTGATCGGTGCGTTGATCGCTAGTTTTGTGATTGGTGTCCTGGTGTCCGGGCTCCTGCCTGCACTTGGACTTGCTAATATACGTCTGAGTGAAGTCTTGAAAGGAAAATTACAGCGCAGCGGCAAAGGCAAGTTTACCCAGAAAAGTCTGGTGGTGATCCAGTTTGTGGCGTCCATCGTCCTGATCGCCGGTACCCTGGTGGTTTATCAGCAGATCAATTATATGCGGCAACAGGAAAGTGGCCTGGAATTGGAACAAACGTTGGTGATATATGGACCTGGCGCGACAACAGGGGATAGCAGTTTTATTCAGAAAATGGATGCGTTTAAGAACGAGCTGGTCCGCAACGCCAACATTCATGCAGCAACGACTTCCGGACGTACCCCCGGCATGCGAACCGGCCGGACCTTTAATCTCAAGCGCCTGAATGGTCCCAATGCCGATCCGCTATCCTGTAATTTCATCGGTGTTGACCACAATTTTGATGAAGTCTATGGTATTCAAAGCACGCAAGGGCGCTTCCTGGAAAGCCGTGATCACCATCCTGACTTTAACCAATTGAAGAGTATTGTCATCAACGAGGCTGCGGTGAAACATTTTGGATTCAGCAATGCGGAAGAAGCCATTCAACAGGGAATCTCCTTTTTTGGGAAGGAATGGGAAATCGTCGGTGTATTTGAGGATTTTCATCAACAATCCCTGCATTACCCGATTGAACCGCTACTGCTTGCACCCTTATATGACTATGACAATTTCATCAGCATGAAAATCGATGCTGCTGAGGTAAGCTCCGTCCTGGCATTCGTCGAGCAAACATTTGGGGCGTTTTACCCCGGCAATGTGATGGACTACTACTTTGCAGATGAGCGTTTTGCTCGTCAGTATGAAGTCGAACAACGTTTTGGTCAGATGTTGCTTGGCTTCTCATTTCTGGCAATTCTGATTGCTTGTCTGGGACTCTTTGGCCTTGCATCATATACTGCCTACCTCCGCACCAAAGAAATCGGGATTCGCAAAGTGCTGGGCGCGTCAACCTTTACCCTGGTACGCTTGCTCACCACAGATTTTATGCGTTTGGTCGGTCTGGCTGCATTGGTTGGCCTTCCTTTGGCATGGTACACCAGTCAGCTCTGGCTGGAAAACTATGCCTATACCATCACCCTGCAATGGTGGCATTTTGCGCTTGCAGGCCTTGTTGCCGTTTTGATTGCATTTTTAGCCATCAGTTTTCGGAGTATTCAAGTCGCTGTATCCAATCCGGTTGAGGCATTGCGAAATGAATGAGGAGCGGGGAGAGAGGGGCGAGGAGCGAGCGAATCATGAAAAAACGAATAAATTGACCCGCTCCCTGCCCCTCCACCTCGCTCCTCAAATGCGCCTTTGTGCCTTTTCATTTATCCACATTACGAAGATCTCAGGATTGAATGTGAGGGGCACAAAGGCGCACTAAAATTTTTAAAGAAATATGATCCAACTCACAGGAATTGATAAATATCACCGCAATGGACTCAGCAAGGCCTGGGTGTTGAGAAATGTCGATCTGACCATTCCGGAAGGCGAATTCGTAACCATTATGGGCCCCAGTGGTGCGGGGAAATCCACCTTGTTACACATCATCGGTCTATTGGATGAAGGCTCAAAAGGCGAACATTTCCTTTTCGGTGAACGCGTAGATAAGCTGGGTGAAAAAGCCCGGCATGAATTGCACAAACAGCATATGGGTTTTGTCTTTCAAGCTTATCATCTGATCGATGAGATGACCGTCTATGAAAACATCGAAATGCCCTTGCTCTATCGCAATATCAAACGAACTGAACGCAAAAGTATGGTCGCTGATGTGTTGGACCGCTTTAATATCGTGGCGAAAAAAGATCTGTTTCCTGCCCAGCTCTCCGGCGGACAGCAGCAATTGGTGGGCGTGGCTCGCGCCATTATTTCCAAACCACAAATTCTGCTGGCTGATGAACCTACCGGCAACCTGCACAGCTCGCAGGGAGAAAGCATCATGGATTTATTCAAACAGCTCCATGCCGAAGGTACCACCATTGTCCAGGTCAGTCATTCAGAGAAAAATGCCGCTTACGGGACGAGAGTGATTGAGCTGCTGGATGGTTTTGTTCATGCAGACAGAAGTACCTGAAAGCTTCACGGATCATGGTGATTGAAGCTAATGACCCGCGCCACCAGCCATTTTTCCCCCTTTTTCAGCCATAGTGTAGAATAGTCAGCTACTGAAGAAACAAATGCTTCTTCTTTATCGGGGTACTTTGCGTAGAACTGATGCTGACCGTTTTGTAGGACACCATAGATTTTCCCGTTTTCGTACAGCGGCCACATCTGTAAGGTACCGGGAATCATTTCCCGCCAGGCTTTATAGGATAGCTTGCACAATCCTTCTCTAGTTGCATTCAAAAATGCTTCCTGGGAGCGATTCATACCACTCTGATCATGATAAAATTCGATGTCTTCGGTGGTCATTTGCCGCAGCTGTTCGATATCACAAGTGATAAAACTGGCGTGAAACATGATGCTATCCTGGAGAAGGATTTCTTGATAGACCTCTGAATCTTTGGATAGCTGTCCGTAAAGCTGGCAGCTTCCCATCAGGACAATCAAGATCAACACTATGTAGTACTTCTTCATTGGGTAATTTTGGTGGAAAGAGCAGAGAATAGGCAAATGGTTGTAAAAGCGTAGCTGTCTCTCTTTGCAGTTCTCCGTTTTTGGATATGATCGAAGTAGTGAAAAACTGTTCATAAATGAACGTTTTTTCGTTCGAAAACGAACGTGCTGATTGGCTGATTTAAAGATGGGTGATTTTAATCAATTGATAATGAGGG
>JBCBZF010000805.1:0-3451 GCA_039815525.1 Bacteroidota bacterium
ATTGCCTGTGGGACTGTACTGGCTGAACATCCTGCACGAAGAAAGCATGGGGTCATTCCCAATCATGATTCAATAATTTTACTTGTCACAGAATAGTAATTGTGTCCCGACGAGCGTCGCCTTGCCGGGATGCAATTCTTTGGGTAAGACGGTTTCTTCCAGTCAAACCACCTCTTCATCCAGTCTGACTGGCGGACGGTACAGATCGGGACTACATTCGTGTAAATGTCCTTTTACAATGCACAAACACAGTATTCCATCCTTCCTGATTCTCTTTTTCTTGTCTGCTCAGGCAAGTAGCCTCCACGGCCAGTTGCAGATTGGCCAGCATACCATCCTCCCTGCAGCACAGCACCAAAACCTCCAGATTTTTCTCATCACTGGCCAGGCGGAATTGGGTGATGAGGCTTACCTGACACTTTCTGAAGCGCTCGATAAGAAAAAAGCAGTCGTTCGTGAAACCGGTACCGTCAGCCAATTGGCCATCGACAATCTCAGCGACGAGACCATCTTTATCCATTCCGGGGACATTGTCAAAGGTGGGAAACAAGATCGTACCATGGCCTATGATGTCATCATTCCGCCCAAAGCCAAAAACGTTGCCCTCAGCAGTTTTTGTGTAGAACGTGGCCGCTGGCGTCAGCGTGGCAAAGAACAAGTTGGCGCTTTCTCGTCCAACACCCGGATGCTGTCGAATCGTAAGCTCAAGCTGGCCGCCAAATACGAAGGGAGCCAGCAGGCCGTTTGGTACAATGTCTCTGAACAACAAAAGGGACTGAACCGATCCTTGTCGAAAAAGAGTGGTAAGAAGGTTGATGTTTCGAATGCTGAATCTGCCAGCAGTTTGCAATTGGCACTTGAAAACCAGGAACTCGAAAAACACCGGAAAGAGATGACCGCCCATTTCGAACACCTCATCCAGGATCAACCTTCAGCCCTCGGCTATGCCTATGCCATCAATGGCGAAGTGATGGGCGTCGATCTCTACAACAATCGTCGATTATTCTCTGATTTATGGGAAAAACTGCTGACTTCCATGATTACTGAGGCTTTATCGGAAGAGCAGCCTGAAAAGCTATGCCTGGCCGAGCCTGCAGGCGTTTTTGCTTTCATGGAAGGTTTGGAAAACGAAAGCGTAGCCGAAAAGGCGGTCAACAAAGAAACCGCTTTGCGCACCTATGAGCACCAGGACCGTCGCCTGTTGTTTTCAACCGAAGACAATGCCAATGGTAATTGGGTTCATAAGAATTACATGAAAGGAGAGAAGCCGAATTCTCAGATTCAACTTCAACAGCAGAACCAGCTAAATGTAGGTGAGCAGCGTCTGCTCAATTCCAATCAAAACATCCGCAGGCGCAATCGTCGTAAGCAGCGTTAACAGCAGGGGATGTCTCATAAGTCAAAAAACGAACCCCAGATCAGGTCTAGGGCAAGCTGCAAAGGCACCCCGAAGCGAGTCCGGGATGTGAACACATTTTTGGGCCTTGATTTTTGGTTCTTTTCATCACAGGAAAAGAGCAATAGAAGGGTGAATCTGTTGATAACCAGGTAAATATAACTGCCGATTATCCAGAACCCACGTTGCCTTATGAGGCAGGCTCCTGTTTTTTACCAGAAAACATACAGAATGTATCCCATCAGCGCGACCAGTAACCCGATATACACCCGATAATCCAGATACCAGGGCTCATCGCCGACACCTTCCTTGATTAATTCCGGGCTGTAGACAAATTCCTTGACTTGCTCTGGATCTGATCCGCCGGTTGCTTCACTGACACCGATAAAGATAGCTGTGCCAATTGCAATCATGATGCCTACATTGATGGTATAATGGAGCGTCCAGATTTCCTTTTGCCCAAGGATAAAGAGCACAATGCCAATCGCTGTACTGAGGACCAGGGTTGCAAATGCGCCGTCGCCATTGCCTCTTTTGTAAAAAACACCCACCAGGAAAATGACCACAATCGGCGGCGCGATGATGGAAAACATCTGTTGCAGGTAGGCCCAAATGCCTTCGAAGTTGGCAATTTGAGGCGCCCATGCCGCCGCGACAATCATGAGTATCAATGTTGTGATACGCCCGTAGAAAGCGGTTCCTTCCGGTGTGATATTGGGATTATTGGGCTTGACAAAATCCATCACCACCAGAGTGGAGGCGGAATTAAGGGTTGAGTCGACACTGGACATAATCGCTGAAATCAATCCAGCCAGTACCAATCCGACCAGACCACTCGGCAGTACTTTGGTTACGATAGTCGGGAAAACCGAATCCGCTGTTTCCAGGCCGGGAAACAAACTGATCGCCATCGCACCGGGAATGACCATGATGAAGAGGGGAATGATTTTAAGAAAACCAGCCAGAACCACACCCCAGCGGGCATGTTTGATATCTCTTGCCCCCAATACTCTCTGCACGATGTACTGATTGGTCGACCAGTACCAAAAGCCCAGAAATGGAACCCCCATGAGAAGCCCCGGCCAGGGTAGGCCTTTATCATCAGCCGGACGAACCATGGAAAAATGACCCTCCGGAGCTGAGTTAAGGACAGTGTCCCATGAAAAATCCAGTTTCTCAAACATCATATAGGTCAACACACCACAGCCCAGAATGAGGATGATTGCCTGTAGTGCATCGGTATACACCACGGCTTTCAGTCCGCCGAATGCAGTATATATTCCCGCGACCAATGCGAGGACCAGAGTCGTCTGCCAGATAATCAGATCTGGAAAAAAGGTTTTCAGAACGATTGCCCCGGCATACAGGCCACCAGCCGTATCAACCACAATGCTGGTGAAAATGGTTACGACCGAGAAAAAGATTTGTGAGCGTCGATCAAAACGCTTTTCAAGATATTCCGGGATCGTGGTGATTTTTGATCGTAAATAGAGTGGAATGAAGATCAGGGCCGCAATGATCAGCGGAATACCTGAGAGCCATTCATATACTGAGTTGACTACCCCCGTACTGTACGCTGCGCCAGACAGTCCAATAATGGTCGAACTGGAAATATTCGAAGCAAAAAGGGAGAGGCCAATCAGGCCCCAGGTAAAGGTTCTACCGCCGAGGAAAAAATCTTCACCAGTTTTGGTGCGACGGGCAATCAGCAAGCCGATGCCCAATACGATGAAAAAATACAATCCGATGATGATCAGATCGAGATTCGCGATTTCGTTAGTCATAGAGTAGTAGAGTAGGGATGAAAAAATAAATTGTCGATTCTTTCCCAATCATGCAAAAGCGACTGTCCTGCTTTCTTAGCGAGATAAAAACCGGAAGGCCATCCCGCCAATTTGACTGAATGGCCTCCATTCCAATGATTAACTACTGGTGTCGGACAGACTAAGCATAATGCTTATCGATTAAACAAGACAACTACTTTTTAAAGCGAATAGAAGTATAAATAAAGTATACTATACTATGCTAGTATAAAGCTAGGAAAAATTTCTTGAG
>JBCBZF010000719.1:0-3877 GCA_039815525.1 Bacteroidota bacterium
CAATATAGGATTTTGCGGTGAGTTCGTGGTCCATTGCAGCCACAAAAACCTGAGCTGAAGGCACATTTCGCAACACATATTCCACGCCTTCATCACAAGCAACCACCCCGGCGATGAAAAGGTTCTGAGGTCGAATGCCATTGGCCAACATAGACTGAGCAACCAAAACGATGCTCCGTCCAGTCGCAATCATTGGATCCAGCAGAATCACATCCCGACCATTGATGTCTGGCTGCGCCTGGTATTCCACCTTGACCACAAATTCATTGTTGCGGGTAGTTTTGCGAAAGGCGCCCACAAATCCTGAATCAGCTTTGTCAAACATCCGCAAAAAACCCTGATGAAGCGGAATACCAGCACGAAGGATAGACACCAGAACTGGCTGCTGGCCCAGCAGTGGGATCTCCATTTCTCCCAATGGCGTGATCACTTTTTGGTCAGTGTAGGCCAGACGACGACTGATCTCATAGGCCAGTATCTCCCCTACCCTTTCGAGATTGGTACGAAAGCGCAGACGGTCTGTTTGAACATCCACTGATCGCAATTCATACAAAATATGGTTGAGGTAGGAGTTACGATTTCCGATTATGTGAACCCTTGTATCCATCTTACCATTAAAGGTAAGGCATTTTTCCGTAGCTGTAAATATGCTTGTGGTTTTGCCCCAAAGCCTCGGAAGAAACGTTCTACCCCCTCTATCATGGAGCCTTCAAAATCCCAGCTTAAGCAAGCTCCATCCTTTGCGCGTTTCATTTCTTCCCACATCAAAAAACTCATCGGTGAGTAAGCCTGGGATTCAGGGTGCATCGCGCCCATTAGGTAGAGTCCTTTCTGTTTAAAGTGGACAAATACCCCAGCGGCCAGTATGTCTCCGTTTTGGTTTTTCACCGCCCGAATCTCCCCTCTCTTTTCTCGCTTCAAAAAATTGATCAGTCGGTGCATCTTATCATGGCTGGTTGCGGCCTGTCCGAGAATGTCATGCCCCTTTTCTGCATTGAGACGATATAATTCCAGCAGCGGGCTTAAATCATCCAGGCTACAGCATTGAAGTTGATGCTTATTCGCTTTGCGAAGATGGCGACGAAGGGAAGGAGAAAAATGCCGTTCGAAATCATCTTCCAACGAACAGATGTAGGTATAGCGATTGTGTATACTGTAACCCGCCCAGTGAAAGGGCATGGGGTAATCAAAAGCAGGAGAAAAGCTTTGGACAAACAAATCTATCTCAGCAACATCATCGACCATACGGCTTACAAGACGATTTTTCCAACGAAATGCCTGAAAAGCCGTGTCGAACTGACGGTCCTGAAAGCAGATGCCGAGGTATTGGGTAAAAGTTGGCTGCGGCAGGGAAGTAAATCGCCAGCGTTTATTGAGGCAATAAGGCATGACTGCCTGCCATTCATCCTGCTGTAGGACAATCAGAGCCCGCCAGTCTTTGCGCAAGGCAAATAAAAATCCATGCAAAGCATAAACTGAGCCCTGGGGAGAGGCGGTGATAAAAGCGTCCCAACGAGCTGGATCAATGTCGTTCAGGGGAATATGCGCAACTTGAAAGTCTGCCATACAATGCGTTAGCCTTCTTTCTGCAGCGCGATGGCCGCAGGCATGCTTTTGATGGCTTGCTGCACCACCTGGTCTGCTTCCATCCAAACCGGATAAAATGCTTCATCGCCATAAAGACGGCGGCCAATCAGGGCTTTTACACGATTTTTGATCAACTCAAAGGAGCGTTCTAACTGATCCGGCTTGGCGGGAATGTCCCGATTTTTTGCATAGACCACAAATTGATCCAACAGGCGATTGCTCACCTGAAAGTTTCGGACAAAACTGCGCCAATCAGGATATTGCTCTGTCAGTTGTGGACGGTCGTCTACATACTGGGCAGCAAAGGCACGGAAAACATCATTGCTACGCAAAAGAGTCAGGTAATCACTCCATTGACTGGTGTCTCTGGCCACAAACATATCAGGTACGATACCTCCGCCACCATAGACTGTCCGACCACTGGTGGTACTGAATTTCAGAGAATCCGGTACATCAATTTTGCTTTCATCATAAATTTCCCCGGAAGCGAAGCGCTGGTTGATCTCATCATAATAATCTTCATCGCTTTCTCCGAAAGGCTTCTGAATGCACCGACCGCTGGGGGTATAAAATTTGGAGATGACCAGCCGCATGGCCGAACCATCCTCAAAATCTTCCTGATATTGGACCAGGCCTTTGCCAAAGGATCGCACCCCCATGATCAGGCCACGGTCGTGATCCTGTACTGCGCCGGCAACAATTTCACTGGCAGAAGCAGAACCATAGTTTTGCAAAATGACCAGTCCGCCCGCTTCAAAGGAGCCAATGTTGCTGGTCGACATATATTTCTGGCGGGTGCTGTTGCGACGGCCCTCAGTCCGGACGATCAGTTTTCCCTGTTCGATGAACTCATCAGCAACTTTTCGGCCCATCTCCATCAAGCCGCCCGGATTGTCCCGCAAGTCCAGAATAAGGTTTTCCATTCCTTCAGACAAAAGGTTTTCCAGTGCTTCCCGAAACTCCGCATAGGTGGTTTCAGCAAAGCGATTGATCTTGATATAGCCCGTCTTGGGACGAATCATATACGCAAAGTCAAGACTGTTTAAAGGAATACGGTCACGGGTGATTTCAAATGGCAGAAGCTCTTTTTCACCTCTTCTGCGAATCATGACCTTTACGGTCGTTCCCTTAGGCCCCTTTAGATAACGCAAAACATCAGCATCCGTGATGTTGATCCCAGCGACATTGCGGTCATCTACCTTGATGATCCGGTCTCCGGCCATGATGCCCAGTTTCTCACTGGGCCCACCAGAAATCGGTGCCTCTACATAGATGGTATCTTCCAGAATATTGTAGCGCACCCCAATGCCTTCATAACTGCCCACCATGTCTTCCCGCATTTTCTGCATTTCTGCAGCTGTGAAATAATTGGTGTGGGGGCCCATGCCCTTGGTAATGCCCCGAATGGCATCATCAATCATCTCCTGGCGGACGGGTTCGTCTACATAATTGGCTTCAATAAAGCGAAGGGCGTGATTGAACTTGCGCAGGCCACTGTTGAGTTCGGCTGGAATCGAGCCTTTGATCCCAAAGCCCACCAGCATGCCAATCACCACAAAGGAGCAACTGAACAAAGCATATTTAACAATCGTGCGCATGTTGGATGTCTTTGCTCAAAAGTACAGCTTCCCTTCCGGCTTTGAAAATGACAATCCTGCGCTTTCGGGCGAAGGCGGAATTGGCACGGTTTCAGCAGTGTTCCGCAATATGCGAATCGGCTGGATACTGCTGCTTATCTTTTTTCTCCCGGCATGTGCCGGCAATCGGATCGGACAGAAAGGCGTTTCTTTCGTCAAAGTGGGCGATGCCATGCCATCCAGAGGGCTCAATACCTGGGAAAATTTCGCCGTGCGTGATACCCTGTTTGATGAAGAAAACTACCAATGGCCGGGCCTGATGGTTCAGACCGACAGGGGACAAATCCTGGTTGAGGGCGACTTTGATGGAGGAAAAACTGTCAACCGTATCCGCATTGAAAGTCCGGACTATCTGGGGCCGGGAAAGGTTCATGTCGGCATGTCATTCTCAGACTTAAAGCGTCATGGCAAAAGCTGGGATGTGATTTACCTTGCTGCATATCGATTGGTGGATGTGATCAACCCCAAAAAACCAGGCATTCATTATTTAATTGAAGCCAGTTTTGATCCCTCCTCATTTGATCCGGACACTTTCAAGGCAAACGATCTTCCTGATACGGCAAAAATTGTGGCCATCGTGGTCATGTAAGAAAAAAAACATGAACGTACGTGTTGTTATTGGGCTCTTGTTGTTGTGTTATCTTTTTCCTCTC
>JBCBZF010000861.1:0-3186 GCA_039815525.1 Bacteroidota bacterium
CCTAATCCTGATTTCCGTGCACCAGGGGCTACGTAAATCTGATCGATGTACAAGATCCGGTCTGCATATTTAAAGGCATTTTCGGGCTTTTCGAGAATGCGGTAAACAAGATATCCGACCGCCTGATCTTCCTGCCAGGCCACAAATGCCTCAGCTTGTTCGCGTTCAAATATCTGCTTCATCCAGGCTTCAATGCCCACTTTATCATAGGGTTTAAAGACTTCTGGATACATTTGGTGGTGCAATTGTTGAACTGACTCATTCAATCGGGCAAGGAGACGGTGATCCCGGGAAGGGCGGAAGTGAATCATGGGTGTAAATCGGTCTGTAGACTGATTAAAACGGATATCCCAATCCAAGGTTGAATTGGAGTCTGCGTTCATCTCCTTCAGGGTTGCCCAGTATCCAGCCGCGTTCCAGATCCGGGGCGTACAATTGTTGTCCGATATCCAGCCGCAGAATCAGAAAGGAAAAGTCAAACCGAAAACCAAAGCCGGCGTCCCAACCCAGTCGCAGATTGTCAAAGGAAAAAACGCTTTTTTCTCCGAGCTGTTCGCGTGTGGTCGGAGAATTGTGAAACCAGACGTTCCCCAAATCTGTAAAAAGGGCCACTTCCAGATACTGCGCCACATCTACCCGGTACTCTGCATTGAGTTCAAAAACAATTTCACCGCCTGGTGCAATTAAACTGGATGGGTTTTCGCTGTTTGTACCCTGAAAATCACTCACACTGCTTCTGCCTGGGCCCAGTGTATTGGATACCCATCCACGCATGCCATTGGTGCCGCCGGTGAAAAAGCGACTGTCATAGGGCACAGTCGGTGCATTGTTGTAGGGAAGCGCCATACCGAGCAGCCCCCGAACCACAAACTCAGATTGGGCATCAATCGGAAACATCCATTTATTTTCCACGGATACCTTTCCGTATTGTCCATAGAACAATCGGTTGAACAGCAGATTGTCATTGGTGAGGGAATCCTGATCACTGAGTCCGCCAATATTGTCCAGAAGATAGGCGAGATTCCCCCCTAATTCGGCACTGACCCGAAACCAATAAGTCGGGTAGGCCCTGCTTCGGCCATAGGTTTGCTGCGTATAGCTGTAAGTGGTCCTCGTACTGAATCGCCGCACAAAGTCGTTGCGGAGGGCCTCGGGGAGTGGATCGACAAAATCGGCCTGAAAGGCAGAGTCCGTATCAATGTCCACGAAGTCCATTGACAAAGGCGTCAGGCGGCTGACTGATTTATCCTTGAATGGAATATGATTCCAACGATATGAAAGCTGAGCACCAAAATTAAGACGGTCAAATTCGACCCGGTTTTCTTCCTGAATATTGATGGACATACTGGTCTGAGGACTCAGACGACTTTCTGCAAAACGAATCGGTACCAGCGGGATAAAAAAGCGGTCGAAATTGAGTTCTGCCAGACCACTGAATTTGTAGAAAAGGTTGTCAAATTGTCCGCCGGTTTGGTTCGCGTCATACAATCCGATATTTCCCAGAAGTTCGAGGTTAAAGGTTTCTGATTTGTGAAAGGCATTACGATTCCGGAAGCTCAATTGTGCTCCCAGACTGGGGAGATTTGAGCCGGCAAAGCGTAAGTTTTCCGTAAATCCTTCCGTACCGAATTTGACCTGATAGCGGGCAGAAAGCTGGGTCTCAATCCTGACATCCAATTCATTGGTGGCTTTGATAACAGAAAAACTGGTGAGCACAAACTGGAACATCCCGAGCTCCTGCAATCTTTGCTGCGTTTGGCGCGCATCAGCAATTCGATACAATTTGCCTTCCTCCAAACCGACCCGAGCTGACAAAAATTCATAATTGATGCGTCGGATGGCACTGCGATCCACCACGAATGTGATTTTGGTACTGTCGCGCAACTTTTCTTTGCCGATGCCGAGGTTTTTGCGCATTTCATCATTCAGCTCAGCAGCCCTGAATGAAACCGAATCCCTCCTTACCCCACTTTGCGCAGGCGCTTTGATTTCAAAGATAATCTTGCGAATGCGATAACGAGGAGGCTCTTCTTTAATGTCAATCCGAAGATTGAGCCACTTGGCAGATGTATCGGCCAGATGAGCGGTACTGATGGTATCAACCCACACATCAATCATGGACGGGGCGAAAGTGAAATAGCCTTCATTGCGCATGGCTTCGACGGCACGACTTCTCTCTAACGCCATTTTTTCGTGATTGTAAAGTGCCTTCTCCTTGAGAAGACTCTCCTCTTGGTGATACGCACTTTCCGCCCAGCCGATTGCCCCATTGGGACTGCTAACGTCTACAGAATGGATCCGGAATGGGACACCTTCATCAATTTGGTAGACAACGTTGGCTTTTTTCCCGTCTTTAAGGGTGTCAATTCGATAGCTGATCTGAGGATAAAAATAGCCATTAGCGAAATAGGCATTTCGCAGACGACTAAGGTCTTCTCTGACGATGCTTGTATCCAGTAAAACCGGCGTTTCACCAATGCCATTCCGCAGCCAATTGGACGTATTGTCCAGGAAACGACGGATACCACCGATTCTGCGTATCGTCCGCATCGTAAAGGATGAATCCTTTTGAATACGAATCCCAAAGTTGTGTAAGTGTAAATAGGCTTTGGGATAAATAACCCTGCGATTGGTTTCCAGTTGGCTAATCCCGAGCAACTTCGTCGCACTCAGTGCTTCATTGCCTTCGAATGTGGGTACATTTTTGACCATGATCTCGCCCGGCTTGATGTAGCGGGTAGATTGGCAGCTCCACAGGGAAGAGAAGAGCAGTGCCCAAAACAGGTATTTTCCTAACTTTGGCCTCATGCAGACGCTTTCGAAAGCAAAAGTAAGACTTTTTAACGCCCTCCAAACCAAAAAAGGCCGGTATAAGGAAAGGCGTTTTGTGATTGAGGGAAAAAAAATGGTGGCTGAGGCCATGGCTTCTGACTGGACGCCCGAGTTGCTGGTTCTGCGGGATGATGTAGCGGACAATGGGCTAACGGATCTTCCGGCTCATTTGGTATGCGTTGCTGACACAAAGACCTTCGGGAAAATCAGCAATTTGCAACAACCGGAAGGCATATTGGCGTTGATGAAAATGCCAGCGCAAATTGATTTCCCTGCCGCTTTGCCGGCTGAAGCTGGTTTTCTGCTGGATGCTGTTCAGGACCCGGGCAATTTGGGAAGCATCATCCGGATCGC
>JBCBZF010000507.1:0-5175 GCA_039815525.1 Bacteroidota bacterium
CGGCGGGAAAACTTTTATTTCGCAGCCCTCCGCTCCTATCAGGAAATGCACGACAATTATTTCCCTGAACTGGAACAAGCCGCAGATGAATTCCGAACCATTCATTCGATCGGCTCCAAACATGCTGTTGAACCAGAAAGCCTTCGCCAAATTCTGATTGATACTTATGGCTATCAGATTGACAGCGAACGTATCCCTCAATTTGATGGTCTTCGCCAGTTTCGCTCTGTTTTTGACAAGGAAAGCAAGATTCTCTATGTCAACCCCAATCTGACCCGTCCGCAACAAGCGTTTTTGTACGGCAAGGAAATTGCCTTCAATCATCTGGGACTGGCAGATCGTCCTTACACCTCTAATCTTTTCCAGGTCCGCAGTTTTGAAGAAGTTTTGGCCAATTTCCAGGCTTCCTATTTTTCGGTCGCACTTTTGTTAAATGAGAAGCTGCTGCTGGAAGATCTGAAGATTTTCTTCGCCCGGAAAAATTGGAACACGGAGGCGTTCATGGACCTTCTCAATCAGTACAGTGCATCTCCAGAGATGTTTTTGCAGCGATTGGTAAATTTATTGCCGACGCATTTTGGGTTGGATCAGGTATTCCTGCTTCGCTTCAATGACCATTTGGCCATGGAAGCGGATAACTTTGACATTAGCAAAGAGTTGCACATTGGCCGGCAACATACACCACGCAGCAATCTGCTCAATGAGCATTATTGTCGCCGCTGGGTGTCCATCCGCATCCTGCAATCTTTGCGGGATGCCGCCATTCCGCCACAGGCGGGCGAGGTTGTCATCGACGTGCAACGCTCGACTTATGTCAACAGCAAGGAGTCATACTTTTGTATTTCCATGGCACGTGCCAATGCGCCAACACCACAAACCAATATCAGCGTAACCATTGGTATTTTGGTAGATGAAAAATCCTCTCAGACCATTGGCTTTTTGCAAGATCAGGCAGCGGTAGAACGCCCCGTCAATGTAACTTGTGAACGTTGTGCCATTGCCGATTGTCAGGATCGCGCAGCTGCGCCTTCAGCCGTGGAGAAGCGTACGCATCGCGAACACATTCGCAAGCAACTCTCAGACCTGCTCGGTACCAGCCAGAGTCCGGTCGCCAATGTATGATCAGATCATCTCGGTAAGCTTAGCCAAAATCCCATCCATCTTATGGATGCGGCTAAAATCATAGACTTCTTTGTTCGTCTCATTGAGGTATTCAAGGAGATACAAAGCCTTGTGAAAGGCCCGACTGCTTTCTTCCCACTTCGCCTGATGATAGAGGATTTCTCCTTCTTCTCTCAGAAAATCGGCCAGAATCCCCAGCATTTCCTCAGGCAGCTCATATTCATTGACCAGCAGATCGGGTAGCTGATTGTCTTCGGTCAGGTGTAGCGTCTGACGATCCAGTTTAAAAAATGCGCGGTAGTTGTCCTCTATTTGTTGCAAAGCTTCATCGTATTGCTTTTGCTTCCTGAGTCCCATGAGTCGGGCCACCATCTGAGCAGCTTCTTCGATCATGCGCAGGATGTAATCTCTTTGCATCATAGGGCTTACTTTTTTCTAAAGACAATCAAGCTGACCAAAGGTTGAAAGCATGTTATTTTTGCGCAAGTTATCTGGCATATTCTGGCTCATTTTCTTGCAATCGTTACCGTTAACGATTACATAAAAATTCCTCAATATGTCCACAAATTTTCTCTTATTTTCATCTTCTATCATACATTTTATCAGTTGAAAAAAGGACGAATAAGATGAAAAGGACCTGGTGGAAAGAAGGGGTTATTTACCAAATCTACCCGCGCAGTTTCAACGACAGTGATGGGGATGGTGTGGGTGATCTCAAAGGTATTTTGGAAAAAGTTCCCTATCTCGCCTCATTGGGCATAGACATCATTTGGCTCTCGCCCGTTTATCAGTCGCCCAATGATGACAATGGCTATGACATCAGCGACTACTACAACATCATGACGGAGTTTGGCAACATGGCAGACTTTGATCAGCTGCTGGAAGCCATTCATGCACACGGGATGCGCCTGCTCATGGACCTGGTGGTCAATCATTCTTCAGATGAACATGAATGGTTTGTACAATCTCGCCAATCCAAAGACAATCCCTATCGTGATTTTTATCATTGGCGGGCTACGCCCAACGGTTCACCGCCGAATAACTGGCGATCCTTCTTCAGTGGAAGTGCCTGGGAATACGATGAACCAAGTGGTGAGTACTACCTTCACTTGTTTACGAAAAAGCAACCAGACCTCAATTGGGAAAATCCCAAACTCCGCCAGGCTGTCTATGACATGATGCATTTCTGGCTTCAAAAAGGCGTGGATGGTTTTCGCATGGATGTGATTCCGCTCATTTCCAAGGACCTGGCCTTTGCAGATAAAGACTGGAGCAAGCTGGAAAGCAACTTCGGAACGGCCTACGCCAATGGACCACGCGTTCATGAATTCCTCAAGGAAATGAATCAGGAAGTCATGGCGAAATACGACATCATGACGGTGGGCGAAGCACCGGGTGTCAGTACAGAACAGGCTGGCTTATATGTGAATGAGGACCGGGATGAATTGAACATGATCTTTCATTTCGGTCATATGTTCATGGATCATGGACCGGGCGGACGCATGGATCCGATCCCTATTCGCCTGCAGGACTTCACTTCTGTTTTCGAAGAATGGGATGCAGCCGTAGGCAAAACCGGCTGGAACAGCCTCTATCTTGGCAACCACGATTTCCCTCGTATGGTCTCCCGCTTTGGGAATGAAGCCTATCGGGTAGAATCAGCCAAACTACTGGCAACTTTATTGTTTACCCTGAGAGGGACACCGGGCATTTATATGGGGGATGAGATTGGGATGACCAATACGCCCTTCCAGCGCATCGAAGACTATCGGGATGTTGAAGCGCTGAATGCATGGGAGGAATGGAAACGGGAAGGCAAAGACCTCGATCAGTTCCTGGAAGCCGGACGCAGTCAGGCCAGAGACCATGCGAGGACACCGATGTTGTGGGACAACTCTCAAAATGCGGGTTTCACCCACGGAACGCCCTGGATCATGGTGAATCCGAATTACACGGAGGTCAATGTTGCCGCCGCAGAAGCAGACCCCAATTCTGTGCTACACTACTATCGCCAGCTGATCAAATTGCGCAAAGCCCATCTTCCACTGGTGTATGGAGAGATGAAAGTCTTGGATACGGGCAATGAAAATATTTACGCTTACGAACGTGAATTCGAAGGGAAAACCTATCAGATCTTCCTGAACTTTTCTAATCAGGCGCAAAGTATCAATCAGGACCTACCGTCGAAAGACCTCCTGATCAGCAATTATGCAGACCACCATTCGGCCAACCTCCGGCCGTGGGAAGCCATTGTGTTTGGGTAACAACCAATGGGAGAAATCAAAAGAATCCGGGGCGCATCTATTGATGCGCCTCTTTTGTTATCCTAGCCAAGCCGGCAGCACCAAACAGAAGGCGACCATTCCCACAAAAAAGACAGTCAAGGTGATGCTTTGCCAGGTAAAAAAGGTTTCGGTTTCCGGTTCGATGAGCTTTTCTGTTGGGACGCTTCTGGGGACCAAAAGGCTCACCAGCCATGCCACCCCCAGCGTCATCACCGCCCCGATCAGGTTCCACCAAATCCAGAAAATTGGGATCCCACTTAGCCAGATGAACACATTGAGGGCGACCCCCGCCAGCAAACCGGCATTGGCGGCAAGGGCATGGACTCTTTTGGTCAAAATGGCAAGAATAAACGTAGCCACGATGGGACCATAAAAGACTGAACCAATTTTATTGATGGCTTCGATGATGGTGCTGTCAATTTCATCCCCGAGGAAAGCTAACAGCACACAGACTACCCCCCAGAAGACCGTTAGATAACGAGAATAATTCAACTTTTGCCTTTCATCTACTGTCCGACGACGTAAGATGATATCCTCCACTGAAGCTGCACTCAAAGAATTTACCGCCGAACTGAGCGAAGACATGGCAGCAGAAAGAATGGCGATAATCAACAAACCCACGATGCCATGTGGCAGGTATTCAGAAATAAAGACTGGCATCAGCAGATCATAATCAATCTTCTGACTGGCCAGATCTTCTGCCGAAAGCGTCTGTTTAGAAATCTCTGCTATGCTGTCCATGAGCTCAGGGTTTTGCAGGGCGAAAGTTCCCACTGCCAGCCCCATAAAACAGTAGCACAAGACAATGGGGAAGCGCACCAGACCGTTGAGCATCAAGGCGCCCTGTACCTGTTTCAGGTTTTTCCCTGACAAGGAACGTTGCGCCTGACTTTGATCACAGCCATAATATGAGATATAGAGAAAAAATCCTCCCAGGACCATGGGCCAGAATCCATAGGTTTGATCCTCTCCCAAGCCCATATTAAAGTCGACAACATTCAGGCGTTCCTTGGGCGCAAGCTCTAATAACTGTCCCCAACCTCCCAGGCTGTTGATGGCATAAACGGTACACACAATGATGCCCAACACCAGAATGATCATCTGGATGGCATCCCCCCACACCACTGCTTTCATTCCGCCCTGATACGCATAAATGATGGTGATCAGTCCTGCCAGCAAAACTGTCATCCAAACCGGAATATTGAGTACAGCAGACAAAACCAGAGCAACAGCATTGATCATCATGCCAGTCGCAAAGGCACGGCTGATCTGAAACACAATGCTCAGCAGTGTCCGGGTGGTACCGTCAAAGCGTCTTTCCAGAAATTCATAAATACTGAATACACCTGCTTTGTACAAGGGTGGCACCAATACCACGATCAAGAAAATCATTGCCAATGGCACCGCAAATTCAAAAGTCAACCATTGCAGACCACCATTGGCTTTTAATCCGACGAAAGCAGCTGCCGAAATGAAGCTGATCGCGGACAGTTGGGTCGCCATGGTTGAGAGGCCCAATTCAAACCAGCTGAAGCTTTTTCCTCCCAGAAAAAAGTCTTCCGCGTTTTTCTGGTCTTTGAATAAAAAGCCCAGACTCAGCAGGCCCGCCGAATACACGACGATGATGACCAGATCCAACCAATTGAGTTTTGCGAGTAGTTCCATGAATGAGCGAAAATGAAGGATTAATAGCAGAAGTCTAGAATGTAACAGAAAAAAGCTAGGGAAAGTCTGGCAAAAGATGGAATATACATTTTTTCCAAAAAGC
>JBCBZF010000277.1:0-7226 GCA_039815525.1 Bacteroidota bacterium
ACGATTCTGCGCATATGCGTGTGACAGCAGCTTTTCTTTATTCAACCAGCAGTGGTTGAGTGGACAGCTTTTCAGCTTCAATGTGCAGAACCTCAGCTGCCGGATTGGGATAAAAAGAAAATACTGCTGCTTCAATTTCATCCTGTTCAATTGAGACGCCGATACCCGGTCGGATCTGGATCAGGCGCTCATTGGTATTCACGACGATGGATTGGTCATCCAGAATGATGTTGGCATCTCCCGGATCATCGAACCAGGATTCATCTCCCAGCAAAAAACGTTTGATGGTGCTGCCGGTCTGCCAGTCGATGCCGTAATAATAATAATTGCAATCATCTTCCCGGCCGGAACCATAGATCAGATCATCGGGCCGGCTGTACATCAGCACATTGTTGAGATTGATATCATTGCGGGTCCATTGCAGGTTCATCGTATTGGCAAGCGGGTCCCATTCGAGTTTGTACAATCCTTTGGCAGCCGGACAGTCCTGTCCGAGGAAGCCGTTGTATTGCCCGCAGGCAAGGCCATAGCCATAGGCCACCGGACTGTTTTCCACTGCGGCAAAGGTGGCACTGACCGGACTGGAACCAGGCAAGGGCACAACTGCCGCTACTCTCTGATCCATTCCCGGCAAGCCTTGCCAATCACTTGGAATGCTGTCCCGCCAGAAAACCACCAATTCAGCGGGCGTTTTGCTGTTGACGACACAGACCAGCCGATCATCATCAGTACCGAGCAGGGTAGGAGTGGTCCCAACGCCTTGTAAGCCATTTCCCCCAAAATCCATTTCCACCTCCCAATCCCTGACCAGCGTATCATTGCTGGCATTTAATCGGATCATCCGTTCTGTGGTAACCAAAAAAATGCCGTCCATTTCGTCGGATGCATAATCATTGTGAAAAGCGGTTTCTCCTTGCTGGAAAACGGACTCTCCGGGCTCCAAATCAAGCTGGATGGTGTCAAGGAGTTGTAAAGTGCTGCTGAGCAAGCCAAACAATCCATCGTCTGCTGCAAACATGATGTTGCCATCATAGAGACGATTGAATTTGACAATGTTCCCAAAGGAGTCAGCTAAAGGTACTTCCTTTTCAAGGATGATGGCAGACAATGGATCATCAATGTCTTGTTCCGAAAAGACCAATAGTTTGTTGTCATCACTGGTCAGCACCCGGTGGCCCGGGAGCATCACAAAGGACCAGCTTTGGTCAGTCGGGTCAAAATCGATGCGTTCATCATCGACGATGTGCAGACCATCTGCCCCATAAGTCGCTTTCCAGATGTGGGTGCTTGAACACCCCCACAGGGTATGAGAACTATCCGGATAGGCTTCTGAGGTAAGCAACCATGGCGAAACCCGTTCATTGGGCGTGGTGGCGAGACGGATGTCGATGGTCTGAAAGTTTCGCAAAGCTGGCAGATCACTATAGCCTTGGCGGTAATTGTTGCGGTGAACAGAGGGGAAGGGAGAATCAATGAGAAATGGATTGACCGGAGGGATTTGCGCTTGAAGCTGAGGTGATCCCGAAACCAGGATCAATGTGATAATCAATGATTTGACAAAGTGAGGCATCTCGATTTTTGGGTCGAAATTACCATCGGGGAGAAGCAGAAAAATTAACAGCTGTTAATCTTCGGACAGTTTTTTGAGCAATCTGGAAAAGGAAACCGGTGTGATCCCTATAAAATCTGCCAGATACTTTTGTGGGATCCTTTCCACGAAATCTTGTTTATGTTGCGTCAGGTATGCTACCCTTTCTTCTGGTTTCAGACTGATGAGATGTTCCACTCTTTCCATCAATGCGTTTAAATGGTCCACAATGTTGAGCATGAAAAATTGGAAAATGCGGCTATTTTGTTGACAAAGCATAAGCAAGGAAGGTAGGGGAATCTCAATGAGTGTGCTGGGCAAAATGGCCTGGGAGAAATAGGTTTTGCCATATCCTCTCTGGGCCGCTCCTGGCAGGACCATCGTTTGACCATCCGTTTTGATAATGGTGGTGATTTCTTTTCCTGCCTGATCAATGAAAAAGGCTCTGAGCGCGCCCTCTGCAATGAAACCAACTTTGTATTGGTATTGTCCGTGATGCCAGCTTTCTTTCTTCTGGAGGTGTAAAATACCGGCATGATCCTTTAGCTGGTATATGTCGTCTTCTGTTAGAAAGGGGAAATGATCGTGGAAAACGGTATAAAATCGATCCATAGTGCGGGAGAATGTACACAACTGGGCTCAATAAGCGAATGCCCGGCGCATACAAGACCATGGATTCACAGTGTACCCCTACTTAACGCGAGTTTTGGATGAGCTCTATTGTTAATTGCTTGATTTCTAGTCTATTCACCCTGCCCCTGTCCTTTACCTCAGATGAAAAGGGCCAAAAATCAAGGCCAAAAAATGTGTTTACATCCCGAACCCGATTCGGGGCTGCCAATCCCACTAGCCAACGCCTCCCCCTCCCGACTTTTCGGGATTTGGCCAATCCACCGCGCTTTTTTTCCTATTTGATGGATCTTTGCAAAATCCTTATCCAAAACTCAGGCTACTTATGCTTTGTGCCCTTTGGCATGTACCTGCAAAATGAATCCTACTTTGAATACATTTTCAATTTGAATGCGGGGATCCTGCTTCAACAATTTCCGCAAACGGGAAATAAACACATCAAAGCTGCGCCCCAGGAAATAGTCTTTTTTACCATAAATCTTTTCTACTGCTTCATCCCGGCGCAGAATTCGGTTTTGGTGTTGACAAAGCAGATGAAGGACCGCACTCTCTTTCTCGGTCAGACGCTGAATCACATCTCCATAGGTCAATTCCTGACGGCTGTGGTTGAAACGGAAATCTCCCAGTTGAATGGTTTCGCACAAAGGCAGTGGCTTTGCTTGACGTTTTCGTCTCAGGATGACTTGAATTTTACAGCTGAGTTCTTCTTCATCAAAAGGCTTGGTGAGATAATCTTCTGCTCCCACCGCATAGCCTTTGAGTCGATCCGGTTTGAGGGAGCGTGCGGACAAGAAAAGAAAGGGTAAACCCGGCTGATTGTCCCGGATATGTTGCGCGAGGGTAAAGCCATCCATATGCGGTAACATCACATCCAAAACAGCCAGATCGTAGCTGCCACTTTTCGCTTCAGTGAGTCCGGAAAGGGGTTCGCGGCAGAGTTTGACCTGAAAAGATTCCGTTTCGAGATACTCCATCAGGAGAAAACCCAGATTCAGATCATCTTCGACGATGAGAATATTTCCTTTGGTCATGATGGGTGATTGGGTAGGCTAACCGTAAAAGTACTGCCCCGGCCGGGTTCTGATTGGAGGGATACATTGCCGCCGTGGAGTCTGGCAATCATGCGCACATAAGCAAGTCCGAGGCCAGAACCTTTGATTGTATGCCGATGCTGAAGGCGCTGGAATTTGCCAAAAATACGTTCCTGGTCGGCTTTGGAAATGCCCGGACCCCGATCCCGGATATGAAACAAGAGCCGGCTTTTTTCCACCTCGAGAGAGACAAATACCTCAGGCGGATCAGTGCTGTATTTGATGGCATTTTCCAATAAGTTGCGCAATGCATTGCCAAGATGAAATGGATCCGCTGTCAATGGCAAGAATGGCTCCGGAGCCACAAAATGAATGGCGCCGCCTCTTTCCCGGGCCATCAGCTGCAATCGATCGACAACTTGTGTGACCATGTTCGCGGCATCGATTCTTTCTGGTCTGATTTTGTATTCACCATCTTCCATCTGCGCCAACTGTAAAAAACGATCCACCTGTTCCTGCAGCCCTTTGGCTTCCTGTCGGATGATGCTGGCGTATTTCTCTTCCGCAGGTTTTTTCTCCAACAGCCGGAGGGATAGGAGGATATTGGTGAGTGGTGTTTTGAATTCGTGGGCGGTATTGTTGAAGAAATCGAGATTAATGGCGGCGATCTTTTGTTGACGATACAAGGTTGAAGAAGCCCAGATGAAGATGCTGGTGATAAACAACAGGATGAGGACTGAAGCCAAAAGCATAAAAGACATTTTCCCCAGAACGTACTTCATTTTATCGGGGAAATGGATGCTCAAATATTGGCTGTCATCTCCGATGAGGGGTTTCATGCTGCAGGCATAGAGTGGTTCTGCTTCTCCATTCTGATCTGATTTGTCTGTGATGGCCATCAAGTAGGGGAGATCAATCTGGTAAAAGGCCAATGCCTCAGACAGACTTTTTTCCAGAATGGCTGGTTGTTGTCTGATCTGGCAACTGCTGGCTTGGGGGGCAATGTCATTATCCACATGTTTCCGGCAACAACTTTTGGCGATGCTCACATCTTCGATGGCATTGCACAAGGCCATGTTGACTTTGTGGTTGAATTGCTCCTCGATCAGGTCGCGGGACTGACGCATCCATTGCACCTGAATCAGCACGAGGGCGATCAATCCTAGCCCGGCGCAGCCGATGATCCAGGAGATGGGACGATTGCTCATAAACAATGACTTTTACCCAAAAACGTCAATCCTCCATCCGAATTCCACTCTTTAACAGCTCATTAACAAGTCGCTAACAGCTCTGAAACAGCTTCGCCTGACTGGAATGATCAATTTTGAGATGTCATTTCACCGGGCCCTTTTGGCTCACAAACACATTTCATCATGAAACATCTCACAGTTTTTCTCTTCTCTATGTTCATGCTTGGGCTGGTCAGTGTCAGTGCCCAAACTGCCTGCTGCAAAAAAGTAAGTGCGATTACCAAAGTGAGCAAAGTTGCGAAGGCAGACTGCGATCCGGCCGATTGTCAGAAAATTTGTCCCAATGGAGATCCCAGTAAATGTCCACCGATGTGTCAACCCTTTTGTGATAAAAAAGGGAAACTGGCCGGAAAGTCTCAGTCTGACGTGCCTGTTCACAAAGTGGCTACCACGAATGATCCGAAGTTGGTGGCAAAGAAAGAGTAGGTAATGTGTAAGTTGATGTTAAAGCGAGAGGCACCCATGACAGGTGCCTCTCTTATCAATACTGGTGTGTGTAATACAACTTAAACTTTTCCTGCCCGGATCGCTTCGACCACACCTGGATCAAGCAGGGTGGACACATCGCCTAGATTGCCATCGGTGCCTTCGGCGATCTTGCGCAAGATACGACGCATAATTTTACCAGAGCGGGTTTTTGGCAAGCCAGGGACAACCTGGATTTTATCAGGCTTGGCAATTGGCCCGATTTCGCGTGTCACCACATCCCGGATTTCCTGCTGAATGCTATCAGCACCATTCGCACCTTCCTGACAAATGACATAGGCATAAATGCCCTGGCCTTTGATGTCGTGCGGATAGCCCACCACCGCAGATTCCACCACTTGTGGATGCTCATTGATGGCGTTTTCTACCTCAGCCGTTCCCATCCGGTGTCCCGAAACATTGATCACATCATCGACCCGACCAATGATCCGATAAAAGCCATCGGCATCGCGGCGGCAGCCGTCTCCGGTAAAATATTTGTCCTCGAATGAGGAGAAGTACACTTGTCGGCAGCGTTCATGATCACCATAAGTGGTCCGAATCATGGACGGCCAGGGAAATTTGATGCACAACAGACCTTCGACATCATTGCCGTCAATTTCAGTTCCCTCATTGTCTACCAAAACCGGCTGAATGCCAGGGAGAGGCAGAGTGGCGTAACATGGTTTGAGTGGGGTATGTCCCGCCAGCGGCGAAATCATGATGCCCCCGGTCTCGGTTTGCCACCAGGTATCAACAATGGGCAGGCCTTTTTCACCTATATGCTGATCATACCAATGCCAGGCTTCTTCATTGATGGGCTCGCCCACTGTTCCGAGAACTTTGAGCTTGCTCAAATCATGTTTTTGCACATGCTCGACGCCCTTTGCCTGTAATGCCCGAATGGCCGTTGGGGCAGTATAAAAATGCGTTACCTCATGCTTTTCACAAATCTCCCAGAAACGTCCTGCGTCCGGCCAGGTAGGTACCCCTTCAAACATCATGGTCGTCGCACCAGCCAGCAGCGGACCATAGACGATATAGGAATGTCCAGTGATCCAGCCAATGTCAGCAGTACACCAATACACGTCTCCATCCTGATACTGAAAGACGTTGCGGAAAGAAAATTCCGCATAGACCATATAGCCGCCACAGGTGTGAACCACACCTTTGGGCTTTCCGGTTGAACCGGAGGTATACAAAATAAACAGCATATCCTCACTGTCCATCGGCTCAGCTGGACAGTCAGCATCTACTGTTTTGAGCTCTTCATGTATCCATTTGTCCCGGAAGGGTTTCCAGTCGATTTGGTGTTGGGTGCGTTGGAGAACCAGAACCGTTTCAACCGAATCCACATGTTTAAATTCCAGGGCTTCATCAACCACTGCTTTGACCGGTATCTGCTTGGCACCGCGAAAGTTGCCGTCAGAGCAAATCACCATTTTACAGGAAGCATCATTGATGCGGTCGGCCAGGGCCTGGGCTGAAAAACCCGCGAAGACAACGGAGTGAATTGCGCCAATACGCGCACAGGCCAGGACGCAAATGGCCAGTTCCGCTACCATGGGCATGTAGAAGCAAACCCGATCTCCTTTCCCAATGCCGTTTTTCTTCAGCACATTGGCCATGCGACAGACTTCTGCATGCAATTCCCGATAGGTGAACGAACGTGGAGCCTCATGGGGATCATTGGGTTCCCACAGAATGGCCACCTGATCACCTCGTGTCTCCAGGTGTCGGTCTAAGCAGTTTTCAGTGATGTTGAGCTTACCTCCCAGAAACCATTTGACATCTGGTTTGCGAAAATCCCATTCCAGCACTGTATCCCATTCCTTTTGCCACTGAAAAGTAGCGGCCTGCTCTGCCCAAAATGCTTCGGGATCATCAACGCTTTTCTGATAAATTTCCTGGTAATGTTCAAAGGAGTGTATGCGAGTCGTCATAGAAGTTGTGAGGAATCGGTATTGCAGAAGTTCAATCTAGTAAAATATGCGATCAGGGTGCAAATTTCTTTCTCCATGCAACCATCGTTCAGGGATATGCTACTTCTCATTGCACACGCTGATGATGAGGCTGACCTACCTCACCGTCATTTCTCTTTGTATGAAACGTTTTTTCCTGAGTCTTTTTTCCCTTCTGTCCCTCTTTGGCGTTTTGGCCCAGGATACAGCCTCTTTTGACAATCGTCGCTTTTATGTGCGCGAAATTCAGGTAGAAGGAGCCCGTGAAAGCAGCCATTCCCTGGTGAGAGCAATGTCGGGC